>JAGQQQ010000347.1 GCA_020426125.1 Planctomycetaceae bacterium | reverse complement strand
TTTGCCGTGGGTCGACATTTCTTTGATGTCGGACCAACCCTTACCATCGCAACCGATCCCGGCAATCTGCAATCGGGAATTGAGATTCTGGCCTCGGACAAACGCCGGCGCCGCGAGCATCGCTGCGGCGGTCGTGGAAGTTTTTAGAAACGTGCGGCGGGTGATCATGTCATTCCCCTCAGGTGAAGAACGGGCGGGTAAGCCCCCCATGATGTCTGGTTGATCCGTCCATCGCAAGTTCGCCGACATTCTCGGAGGAGTTGACTACGAAGTTGGGAATCTGGGTTTCCCTCCAGTGCGAAAAGGGGGAAAAATGACAAGACGTACCACGTCGGTTGCGGAACGTCCGGAGCAAGGGACGTCATGACCTTCCCGGCGAGGTCTGCCGGGGAGCACTTCGGCTGACCATCGCCATGAGGCATCGGCGCTTCGAACGCTGCCCCATGCGGCACCCCCGATCACGCTCTCAGCCAAAGAATCAACCCCGCCTATCACGCAACCGGCTCCAGGCCCATCTGTTCAGTGAACAGCCAACGAACTGATTTGTTGGGGAGAATCCAATCGGCAGAATCTCTCAATGTCGTCGTACATGGCCATAGCAACTTGCCAACTGATCCAGTGAAACGCCGAGATGGGCCAGCACAATGAAACTCCAGTTTCGCAGCGTCAGCCGAATGGGTCCGGTCTTCTCCCAGCGACGGGCATCGACCATCAATGGCCCCGGCAGAACCGTCAAGCGGCCGTGACGATGCAACTGCTTAGAAAGATACAGGTCCTCCATCAGAGGAACCGGTGGAAACCCATGTAACTTCGCGAACAGTTCTCTTTTGATAAAAAGCCCCTGGTCTCCGTAGATCCAACCGAGCCAATGGACTCGCTGAGCGTTGCCCCATTCGATCCCACGGTAAATTGGTCTTTTGTTGTCGATCGACTGCTGAAAGCATCCGCCAACGACCTTGGGATCGGTGAGGGCGCTAAGAATTGCCTGATGGAATCCTTCCGAAAGTCGACAGTCAGCATGTAGAAAGAGCAGAACCCGTCCGGTTGCTTCGGCGGCCCCGGCATTCATCTGCGCCGCACGTCCCGGTTTTGTTTGTAAGACCAAGTCCGCGTCGTTCGCTCGGATGATCGTCTGGTCGGTGCTGCCACCATCGCAGACGATGATCTCACATTCTCCCGCGCGACGTGTTGCGGCAATCACGTCTGCGATGTGCTCTTCCTCGTTCAAAACAGGGATGATCACGGAAATTCGCGGTGACATGACCAGTCACGCCTCTGAGGAAAAAGACTTTGAGGGCGCCGGGCGGATCCCGATGAAAAAGCCTTCCCGCGTCCAGACGGCAAACCAGCGTTCCAATTCCTGGGCGAGATCCTCGACCTCTGACTCCGCCAATGGGACGACGGCCATGATCGCATCGCCCAACATCTCCCCATCGACAAGTCGTCGGAGTAACTCAAACTGGACCCGACCGACTGTCCGGCGTCGAACGACATACTCTCGGCGATTGACAACGAGCCATGTCGAACTGGCCCCAGGCGGGGCCAGACTCTCCCCCTTCCGAACGGCGGAAATGTACTCGTGCACTGGGAACTGCAGTTCAATCAGCCGCAGGGATGGGGCGGTTTCGAGAACGTGATCGGGCCACGCTTCCGGAGAGATGGCCGACAGCTCCGCATGGGACAACTTGGGGATCCGCTCCTCCCCCGGTCCATCGAAGACTTCGGAGTAGAGCCGTTCCAGTCTCGTCAGGTCGGTCAGAAAATCGGCCCAGTCCGGCAGCGAACTGTCGCCGTCACGAGGAGGACGGGTCTTCGCGAGGTAGTCCGGAAACCGACGCCCCAGGTCATTCAGCGTATAACTTTGCGAGGGATAAGATTGCAGATACCCGATGGCGAACGCGCCGAACGCTTCCTCCCCGACGGCCTGCCGAAGCGCGGGGAATTCGACTTCCAGACAATCCATCAACCGGGCAAAGTAGGCGTTGTTGTAAACAGCCAGCCTTTCCAGCGAAGTGCACGCCTGAGACCGGCAGACGACCGACTCCAGTTGATTCGAGTCGACAGACAGTGAGGATTGAGCAGAGTCGGAACCCAGACCAGCGGCGACACCATCGGGATGGCTGATCACCGCATGCATCCACGACTGCAACGTCTTCATGTTAGGGGAGTCGGCCATCGTCACTCGACCTCCGCGGCAACCATCACCGCCGGATGGGGAAGAACGGTCTGCGCCGCTTCTTCGCGGCCCGAAGCATCGCTTTCACCCGCGAAAGACGTCTTAGATGCCGTTGGCAACGCCTCGGTGTACTGTTTGGCTTTCAGCACTTCCGCATGGACGATCGGAAACTCGGGGATGTTGGCATCCCATTCGAGGAGTGTGGAGACGCCGCTTGTGTGTTGATGCAGCCGCTGATAGAGAGCCCAGACGGGATCTATCACGCGGCCGTCGTGGGTATCAATGCAGTGCGTCCCCATGTTCGTATGCCCCGCCAGATGAACCTGCACGATCCTGTCATGGGGCACGGAATCGATGTACTCCTCTGGATCGAAGTCGTGGTTGTACGCGGAGACGTAAACGTTGTTCACATCGAGCAGCAGTCCGCAATCGGTCTGTTCGCACAATCGCGAAAGGAACTCCCATTCCGGCATCGTGGAACACGCAAACGTGACATAACTACTGGGGTTCTCGAGCACCAAGGGACGTTCGAGAATGTCCTGCACGATCCGAACCCGGTCCGCAACATGCGAGAGAGTTTCTTCCGTGAGCGGAACGGGCAACAGGTCGTGCGTGTTCTTCCCCGCGATTCCCGTCCAGCAGAGATGGTCCGACACCCACCGGGCATTAACCCCTACGGCGAGTTTCTTCAGCCGGTCCAGATAGTCCCAGTTGAGCGAATCCGCACTCCCGATCGACAGGGAGACGCCGTGCATCACGATCGGATAACGCTCGGCAATTTGGTCGAGGACATACCGCGGGCGCCCCTGCGAGTCCATATAGTTCTCGGAGATGATCTCGAACCAGTCAACCGCCGGTTCTTCCCGGAGAATGTGAGCATAGTGGCGGCTCCGCAGCCCCACTCCCAATCCCAGGTGTGGATGTCCGAGTCTTGGTGATGACATCGTCTCGGAACTCACTCCCGAATCTGGCCGTCTCCGAAGACGACGTATTTGTAACTGGTCAACTCTTTCAACCCACACGGCCCGCGAGCGTGAAACTTGTCGGTACTGATACCGATTTCGGCGCCAAGACCGAACTCTCCGCCGTCGTTGAATCGCGTACTTGCATTGACGATCACGGCTGACGAATCGACCTCAGTCGTGAACCGACGCGCCGCGTTCCAGTTCGTCGTCACGATGGCATCCGTGTGATGGGAGCCATATTCATTGATGTGGGCGATGGCTTCCGTGAGGTCGCTCACAACCTTGGCTGAAATCTTCAATGCGAGATATTCGGTCCGGTAGTCTTCCTCCGTCGCCAACTGAGCGAAGGGAAGATACTCGCGAATCGCCGCATCCCCGCGGACCTCGACGCCCGCTTTTTCTAACTGAGGACCGACCAACGTCAGAAACGCGTCAGCGACATCACGGTGAACGAGGAACGATTCCGCTGTATTGCAGACACCGGGACGTTGGCACTTGCTGTTGATCAAGATTCGAGCGGCCATTTCGAGGTCGGCATCTTTGTCGACGTAGACATGGCAGATGCCGTCGAAATGCTTGATGACCGGCATCGTGGCTTCGGCCGCGACACGTTCAATCAACGACTTCCCTCCGCGAGGGATCGTGACATCGATGAATTCGCTCATTTTGAGGAACTGGCCAACCGCTTCCCGGTCCGTTGTCTCCACCAGTTGCACGGCATGCTCGGGTAACCCGGTTTCTCGAAGCCCTTCTTTCAACAACTGGTAAAGTGCCAGGTTGCTGTGTAAGGCTTCCTTCCCCCCTCGCAGGATCACGGCATTTCCGCTCTTCACGCACAGGGCCGCCGCATCGGCGGTCACGTTCGGACGGGACTCGTAAATAAAGAACACCACCCCGAGTGGCACTCGGACTTGCATCACTTGCAGGCCGTTGGGACGAGAGTTGCTCCCGATCACTTCCCCAATCGGGTCGGGAAGAGCGATCACCTCTTCGAGCGCCGCGGCAATCCCTTCGAGACGGGCGTCCGTGAGCCGCAATCGGTCAATCGCGGCGTCGGTGAGACCGTAATTGGGAGCCTGCTCAAGGTCCTTCGAGTTGGCCTGGACCAGTTCGGCAGCCCGTTTGCGAATTAACTGTGCAGACGCCTTCAGCCAGGCGTTCTTCTGGCCTCCCGTGACCGACATCAGTTGTCGAGACGCATCTCGAGCCTGCCGGGCGACTGTCCAGGTATATTCCGCCAAATCATTCATCGTCTGTTTCCATGATCAATCCGCTGGCCTGTGCATCGCAGACCGCTGCCGCCTCGATCCTTATCGAAAGTCCGAATTCCCCAGATTAGCGTTCCGGGCGATGGGGTTCAAACTGAGTCCGGCGATGGCGTTCGGAGCGTCGCACCGCTTCTCGCGACCGGCGATAGAGATCTTCCTGAGATCGGAACGGCTCCGCCCCTTTTCCCGTCAGACGGAAATAGCTGCCGTCCCTCTGGAGTTCCGACGACTTAGTATTGTCTTGAAAGTACGTCTCCAGGCACTCAAGCAGTTTCTCCTGGCTGGCTCCATCTTCGACGGGGACCAGCAGTTCCTTGCGATGGTCCAGATTCCGCTGCATCCAGTCGGCACTGGAGATGAACAGTTTCGGATCGCCGCCATGGTGGAAGTACACAATCCGGGCATGTTCCAGAAATCGGTCGACGATACTGACCACGCGGATGTTCTCACTGAGGCCTTTGACACCCGGCTTGAGACAGCAGATGCCGCGAATGTTCATATCAATCTGAACCCCCGCCTGGGAGGCATCGTACAGGGCTTCTATCAACGCGGGATCGGTGACGGCATTGAGTTTCACGAGAATCCGGGCTTCTTCTCCATCGCGGGCGCGATTGGCTTCTCCTTCAATCATCTCCCGAAGCGTGTCACGCAATCGCAGTGGAGCCGCCTCGAGTTTACGATAGCTATAAGGCGGCTGCGAGTACCCCGAGACGGCATTGAAAAAGGCGAGCGCGTCCATCCCCAGGTCTTCATCGCATGTGAGCAGAGAGATATCACTGTAGAGCCGGGCGGTCGATTCGTTGTAGTTCCCCGTACCGAAGTGGAGATAGCGTTGGATCCCATGTGGCTCGCGGCGCACGACGATCGTCAGCTTCGCGTGCGTCTTGAGTCCTTTGACGCCGTGAATCACCTGCGCCCCGATCGCTTCCAGTTCGCGGGCTTGCTTCAGGTTCCGTTCTTCATCAAATCGAGCTTTGAGTTCGAGGAGAACCGTGACGTGTTTGCCGTTGTCCACGGCTCTCTTCAGAGCCTTGACGATGGCACTGTCCCGGCTGATGCGGTACAGCGTCTGCTTGATCGCCATCACATCGGGATCATCCGCCGCTTCCTCGACGAGCCTCACCACCGGATCAAACGAGTCATAGGGATGAATTAACAACACATCACGAGAGGAGACGATGTCAAACATCAATTCCTCGGCCGGAACATCCGGCGGCTGAACCGGTGGCCAGGGCTCGTATTTCAGCTGCTCAAACCCCCGCCGCGTGGCCAACTCCATAAACCCACTTAAATCAAGAGGGCCGGACACTTTGTAAACCTGCTCGTCGTCCACCTGAAGGTGTTTTCGCAGGAGCCGCTCGACTTCATCCGAACAATCGTCCGGCAATTCCAAACGGATACAGTCCGCCGTCGTCCGTGCTAAGAGCACTTCCGCCATATTGTCGGCAAGACCATGAGGCGTCAGTTCCTGAACTTCAATCTCCGCGTTTCGGGTCACTCGAAAAGGGACACATTCCTCCACTTCCTCCCCGGGACAGAACTCAGAGATAAACATCTCGATGATGTCCTCCAGGAGCATGTACATGAGTCCCTTCTCCGAAGGAACGGAGATAAACCGCGAGAGTCCAAGCCCCCCAGGAATAACAAGAAACCGGATCGGAGGCATCTCACCGGAATCAGGATCCCCCCAGTCTTCGGGCCCCAGCCGGACGCACGTGGCGAGCAACTGTTTCGACAACAGCGGAAAATGCAGATCGTCGCTGACGGCCATCGGCGTGAGTGTCGAATAGATCTCCTGTTCAAAAACCTGGCGGACCATGGAACGCTGGATCGAGTTGAGTTGCCCCGGAAGCAGTCGGGTCATCCCATTGGCTTCCAACTGGGGGGTTAAACTCTCATTGAAACACCGGTATTGATCGGTGATCATTCGAGAGATTCTCTGGCGTGCGGCATTCAACTGGGCTGACGGTGTCAGCCCTGAGGGAGCCGTGCACCCGGCACCAGCCTCCACGAGAACGGTCAGCGCTCCCATCCGCACTCGAAAAAATTCATCCAGGTTCGATGCGGAAATCGCCAGAAATTTGAGGCGTTCGAGTAGGGGAACCTCCACATCGAACGCTTCATCCAGGACGCGCTGATTGAATTCCAACCAACTCAATTCGCGGTCAAAAAAGCGAGGACGCGGTGGTGCCTTGGCCATGGATCGCTAACAACTTGAGAAGGAAAGCTGACAAAGGGAAGGGGCCGACTCCTCAACTTCCCCAACATTCGCACTATAACTTCGTTGAAACGTCGGAACAAATCGACCATCCGACGGGAGATCTGGGGATTGCTCCGTCGACTTGAGCGGGAAGCAAGCACGCCACGGGGCCGCAATCAACAAGGGGCTTCCGCCTGGCAACTCGGAATTCCGCGTGGTTCGAAAGCAAAGGTCTGCCCGCGAAGGCGGACGCGAACGAAATCGAATTGCCTTCCTCCCCACTCCAATCAGGGAGTGCCAACTGGCCGATTTTGTCATCCGAAATGAAAATGGGAATGACGAATGATCCAGCCTTTCAGGCAACCCGAATCAACTCGGGAATGGGGCGTCCCCCTTCCGTGACAATCGGGATCGGCCGCCCCTGAGCGTTCATCCAGTGGGAGTTCAGATCAATTCCCAAGTGCGAAAAGACCGTTGCTGCGAGATCCTGCGGGCGAACCGGATTCGATTCGATCGCCCCCCCGCGCCGGTCTGTGGAACCGATCACCTGGCCGTGTTGATATCCGCCCCCCGCGACGATCATGGACATCACATTCGTCCAATGGTCGCGTCCGGCCTCTTTGTTGATAACAGGGGACCTGCCAAACTCCCCCATCATCAGAATCAACGTGTCGTCCAACCTCCCCCGTTGATCAAGATCGGTTATCAGCGCATGAAGTGTCCGGTCTACTCGAGGAAGGAGTGGTGTCAAACCCTTCTCGATCCCTCCCCAGCGGACATTGTCACCGTGGTGGTCGAAATACCCCCAGGCGCCACTCACCAGCACAAACGTGACCCCGGCTTCGACAAGACGTCTCGCCAACAACGCCTTCTGCGCGATGCTCTCCTTTCCATAGGCTGCTTTTGTTTCGGGAGTCTCTTCCTCCAGATTAAAGGCCCGTTGGATCTTGCCGGAAAGGACCAGGTCATAGGCCTGTTGATTGTACTGTGCCGTTCGTTGAAGTGTCTCATGCCCCTCGATTTGTTGACCAAACTTGTCCAACTGCCGACGGACATGTTCGCGATCGCTGAGTCGTGAGATTTGGAGCCCCTCGGGAAGGGCAAATTTTCCGCTGAGTTCGGTGCCTTTCACCGGTGCGTAGTCGGTGCCCATATGCCCCGCTTCCCAGACATCAGAGACCCAGGAATCCGCAAGTCCGACAAACGCGGGAAGGTCGCGATCATTCGGACCCCGAAACTTCGCCGCGATGGAACCCATTGAGGGGAATCCCGCTCCGTCTTTTCCGTCGTTCGTCCGTTGGGCGAGGGGATTTCCCGCCTGCATGGTAATCGGGGTGTGATTGCTGGCTGAACAATCGACGGAACGGATGATCGTCAACTTCTCGGCAATCGAGGCCTGCAGTGGCAGGTGCTCGGAAAATCGCACGCCTGGAATTTTGGTAGGGATCGAGTTGTAGGGGCCGCGAATCTCCTGCGGAGCCTCCGGCTTCGGATCCCACATATCTAAATGGCTGGGCCCCCCCGAGAGCCAGAAGAGGATCACCGATCGTGGCTCTCTTGATGAGGAAGTGCCACCCGAAGCCTGTTGCAACCCTATCAGTTGAGGAAGTGACAACCCTCCGATCGCAGTGAGTCCAGTCTGCAAAAACGAACGACGGGAGGAGACACGGATCAGATCACCCGAAACGGAAGGAGAATGAAACATGGCTGATCTTTCCTTCTAAGGACGGCAAGCGAATTCGAAGGAGGGAAAAAACGGAATCCGCAGCGCAGGACCCATCAGAAGTGTAGTCAATCATTCAACGATCAGCAATCTTTTGTCGATTCGGACCGAGGGCGGCAGGAGTGTAGGAGCAGTTGGAGTCGAAGGCGGAACTGACAGCGGTCACAGGGCCGCCGTCAAGAAACCACGAATCCCAACCCGCGTGATCGGCAACTCCGGTGCATGCCCGCGGTGCATGCCCGCGGTGCATGCCCTTTGTGTACGCCGGGAATGGGCGTGGTGTTATGGGGTGGAAGTCCCCTGCACGAGGCTGGAAACTTTCGGAGGCAATTGTATCAGATGATTCGCTCTGAAGGGAAAATACGAGACAAAGGCAACCGTGGAAGGGGGACCGACGGTCGGGAGGAAGCCTGCGAAGATGTGCCTATGCGCCGGGTCTGTCTCCATTCGCCACCCCGGCGCGTTCCGTTGAAAGGGATGCGTCGCGGTCAAATGGACCCCGCGCGGATCGCGCCGATCTGTCCAAATTCTCCGCCGATGATGGGGCCGAAGTCGAGGGGGGCTCCGAATTGGTTGCCGTCGCCGGTGGAGAGGAAGACCATGGCGTTGCTCCCCAGTCCGAGGAGGTCGTCGTAGCCGTCACCGTTGAAGTCGCCGGTGATGTAGTCGAGGCCGCTGGCGCCGTTGCCGAAATCTTCGGCCGGGTTGCTGAGGACGACGGGGTTCAGAAACGTCATGTTCAGTGTGGCGACGCCCACGAACAGATCACCGGCGTTCGAGATCGAAAACGTGTCGGCCAGGAGATTGTCATCGAACAAACCTGTCAGAACGGCTCCTGAGAAACTGGACGGAGCATACCGGGGGGCTCTCGCGGAGGAGACAAAACTCTGAACGTCCTGGAAGACGACACCGTCACCCCCCATGCTGCCGGTGGTGGTCGCGTGCAGGACTTGTCCGGGTTCGGCGCCGCTGGTGGTGACGGCGATGATGTCATCCTTGCCGTCGCCATTCAGATCGGCGGAACGGAAGTCGGTCAGCCCGTCCTGCACGACGCTTCGTCCAAAGGATCCTTGAACGAAGTTATTCGACAAGTGTCTAAGCCGCCGTGGAATGTTCGGATTATTGGATTCAATCGAATAAAAGGGGATGATATTCGTTCGCGTCCCTGAGGCATTATCAAATAAGCCGACCAAATCATCGAACCCGTCTCCATTAAAGTCGCCCGTAATAAAGGCATCATAACTTGGGTTCGCCTTGACCATATTAAATGTCACGCTCGTCGACAGGTCCTTTGTAAAGACCTGGCCGGCGAACTGACCATCGAGGTAGAGCCACAGCAGTTCTTCTCGGCCATTGCCATCGTAGTCACCGATCTGGAAGAATCCGGGAGTTCCAGCGGTGCCGGCGGCTCCCTTGCCGATCGGACCCGTGAGCGTACCATCGCCGTTATTAGTATAGACATTGACGATGTTGGTGTTGCGATTACGAACGGCTCCGTCGAGGTCGCCGTCTCCATCAAAATCGCCAACGAAGCTATCGAACCCTAATGGCGGTGCCGGAAGAGCGTTGGTTTGAAACCAGTTGAAGGTGCTGCCGGTATTCGTCCCCAACCGGAATGTTCGCGACGTTTCATCAAAGAACAGAACATCATCCCCGGTAGTTGACGTGTCATTATCAATCACGTTGACGCTCATCTGGTCCGAGTCGTGTCCAGATGCGGAGGCTGTGATCGATCGGGTCCGGTCTCCATCATCAAAGGTGTCATCAACGAAGGTGACGGGGAACATGGCCGAAGGCTGGCCCGCTGGAATGGTGACGGTGGCCGGGACGGCGACTTCCGTCTGGTCGTTGCTGCTGAGCGTGACGACCACAGCGCTGGACAAACTCCCATTGCGAGTGACCGTTCCAACCGCACTGCCTCCTTCGGCGACGGCGTTCAAGTTGATGGTGACTGTCAAGATTTCGTTCACGTCCGTGATCGTGATC
>JAGQQQ010000346.1 GCA_020426125.1 Planctomycetaceae bacterium | reverse complement strand
AAGTCAACGGCATCAAGTTCTGGAATGAAGATGGGATCATTCGCAATCAAAGCATGGAGATTGTCACCCCATCCGGCAATCCGGCGGTGATGCAGATCGTCAACCACTGGCTGGCGGCTGATGGAACACCCTTGGTGGAAGAGTCGACCACGGCTTCATTGTTTGCCAACCGGCTTCTGACCTATGACGTCACCTTCACAGCAAAGGTCGAAAAGGTTGAGTTTGGTGACACGAAAGAAGGGATGTTCGCGATCCGGCTCCCCAACAGTATGCGGGAAATGGCGGGTGGCGGACCGGTGACCAACAGCGAAGGGGCAGAAGGGTCCGGCCCGGCCTGGGGACGGACCGCCCGGTGGGTCAATTACGACGGTCCCGTCGGCGGAAACACCTTTGGCGTGACGTTGATGGACCATCCGGAGAATCCCCGCCCGTCTCGCTATCACGTCCGGAATTATGGCCTGTTCGCGATCAATCCGTTTGGCGTCGAGGCCTACACCAAAGGGTCCGACGACGCCAAGCCGGCGGAACCGTTGCACTTGGCTCAAGGAGAACAAGTTCGCTTCCGCTATGGACTTTGGGTACACGGCCCCGATACAAATAAGGAGGTCATTGAAGAGACCTACCAGCAGTTTGTGGACTACGAACGGGCCGAGTGAGTTCTTCAACCAGCGGACCCTTGGCATAAAAACAACGGACTTTGAGGAAGACCACAATGCGATCTGGCAACCCGGCACTGAATGACAAAACGTTTGACCAGTTTGACAACTACTACGCACAAGACGGCGCGGTCGAACGTGCCAATGTGATGACGTTGGAAGGGACCGCCACCAAGACCTGCATCCTGCTGTTCTTGGTCGTTGGCGGAGCCTTCTTTACCTGGAACCAGTTCAACGCGAACCCGGCCGCGGCGATGCCCTGGATGATCGGCGGGGCAATCAGCGGACTGATTCTGGCGTTTGTGACGATCTTTAAGCCGGCGTGGTCGCCGGTGACATCTCCGATGTACGCGATCGCGGAGGGTTTGTTGTTGGGCGCATTGTCGGCAAGTGTGAATGCCCGGTTTCCCGGAATCGCCTTTCAGGCCGTCTGTTTAACGTTCGGCACGCTGTTCACGCTGCTCCTCGCTTATCAAACCGGCATCATTAAAGCGACCGAAAACTTCAAACTCGGTGTGGTTGCGGCAACAGGGGGGATCTTCGTCGTCTACCTGATCTCCTGGATTGCGGGGATGTTTGGGATGAATATCCCCTACATCCACGGCTCGGGATTGATCGGAATCGGATTCAGCATCTTCGTCGTGATCATCGCAGCGTTGAACCTAGTGCTCGACTTCGATTTCATTGAAACGGGTGTCGAACACGGGGCTCCCAAGTACATGGAGTGGTACGGGGCGTTCGGCCTGCTGGTCACGTTGATCTGGCTTTATATCGAGATTCTGCGGTTGCTCGCCAAACTTCAAAGCCGCGACTAATTTCTGACTTCCACAGCCCTCGGACATTCCCCGGGGGCTGTTTGCTTTGTGGGGAGTGCCAACATGCTGACAATCTCCGGAAACCCGCGACGGACTTGCCAGACCGTCTCCCGTCGACAGATTCTCACTGCTGGCGGGGCGGGCCTACTTGGGCTCACGCTTCCGAAAGTCCTCGCAGCGAGCGAGTCCTCGGCGTTTTCGGGAGGCCGCGCCAAGTCGGTCATTTTTTTGTTTCTGTTCGGCGGTCCCAGTCAGTTTGAGACCTTCGATATGAAACCGGAGGCTCCCAGCGAAATTCGAGGACCGTTTTTCCCGATTGCCAGTCGCACACCGGGACTGTTGATCAGCGAGCATCTTCCCCGTCTCGCTCAACAGTCGGATCAATACTGCGTGGTCCGGACAATGTCCCACGACTACAACGACCACAGCGGCGGAGGCCATTACATTCAGACGGGCCATCGCTGGCAGATTCCAGTCGGGGGAGGATTCAGTTCGACGCCAAACGACTGGCCCTCGATGGGATCCGTTGTCGAGTATCTGGCGCAGAACCGAGCGAATGGCCATTCCCGGGACCTGCCGAGTTATGCGGTCGTTCCCAATTGGCTGGGGCGTCTTCAAGACAAGGGCCAATACCGCCGCCCGGGCCAATACCCCGGCTGGCTGGGCCTGCAATACAGTGCGTTGACGACCGCCATCGACAAGCAGTCCGTGAGCGATAACCCCTACTGGCGTGACTGCACTGACGAAGAACTCAAATTCGAGATCGAGGGACTCGCTCCCGAGGTTCCCATTTCCACGATTCGCCGACGGACGAGCCTGCTGGAACAGTTCGATGAGTCGCGTCGCCTCGTCGATGAAAAAGGGTTTCAGGCGTACGACCGATTTCGGGAACGGGCGATGGCACTCATCACGTCCGATTCCACGCGAGAAGCCCTCGACATCCGCCGCGAGTCGCCCGAGCTTCGGGACCGCTACGGCCGCCATTTGTTTGGGCAATCCTGTCTCATGGCCCGGAGACTGGTCGAGTCCGGTGTCCGCTTTGTGACGGTCCATTACGACTGTGTGGACGGCTACAGTTGGGATTCGCACCGAAATAGTGACGACGTCAAGAAACATCTCCTGCCGACCTTCGATCAGGGATGTTCCGCTTTGCTCGCGGATTTGTCGGACAGAGGATTGCTGGACGAGACACTCGTGGTCGCCCTGGGTGAGATGGGACGCACTCCCAAAGGCAACGCGACCTGGGGCCGCAATCACTGGAGTACGCTGTTCCCTGCTTTGTTGGCCGGGGCAGGCGTAGTGGGCGGCACGACGTATGGCCGTTCCGATCGCCTCGGAGAACGCCCGGACGAAGGTCTCGTGACCCCCGAGGATCTCGCGGCGACGGTTTACCGCAGCTTGGGAATTGATCCGCAATTGACACTTCCGGATGCACTCGGTCGGCCGATTCCGATCGTCGAGAACGGCACTCCGCTCACCGGTCTTCTCACCGTTTAGCCATTGCCCTCCGGGCCATGTTTTGCAAACAGTCCGTGTTCGAGTCCAGACTTCGAACTTTTGAATCAGTCACCGCAGTGAGGAGCCCGTTCTCGTGGGGCCAGAGGCAGACATCAATTCGGCCCAGTGGTACGTGAAAGCCAGCGAAGACGACAAGGCGGTCGGTCCGTTGCCGCGCCAGGAACTGGCAAGGCTTTGGCGAAAGAAGTTGATTGGTCCCGATCATCTGATTTTTGCCGAAGGTGTTCTGCCAGACTGGATTCGCGCCGGCAAGCTGTTAGCCCTATTCAAGCTGTCAGTTGACGCGGATGAAGAGGATACAACAGACGATTCGAAGGAGTTTGAGGTTTTCATCCTGAAGGACGGCCGTAAACAGGGGCCGATGACACTTGTGCACCTCCAGCGCCTGCTCGATCGAGGATCGATCCCTCCCGAGACAGTCGTTTGCAATGCTTCTACGGAGAAACAATCCGTCGCGGCCCGACTTCTTGAATCGGGGACGTGGGACCAGCCTCAGGGTTCCCCTCCGGCCGACCACGATTTGCCGCCTGTTCCGACGGGACAACATTTCATTCCCGAAGAGGCCTCCTTGGCGGACATCACCATGGAGTTCGAAGTCGAGATTGGGCCAGGTGGAGTCCCGCGCGTTCCTCAAAAACCATCCGACTCGAAGCCACCTGATCGTTTGGCTCACGATCGATCGCCCCGGAAACCAGATGAGAGACAGGCTCCGGTCCGTGAGAAAGTGCCCTCCTCCCGACTGGATCCCGTCCCTCCGAGAAGCCACGAAACGGCATCGTCCCACGCGGCTCCTCCGCCTCCCCGTCGGCCGACGAAGACAAAAACGAAGAAGTCGAAGAAGCCCGACGACAATGACGAGACCGATCTCGAACTCGACGAGCAGACGACACCGCGGAAACGCCCCATCGGAAAGTCCTATCAGAGGATGATCCGCACGTCTGCCTACAACCAGGTGGCGACACTCTGGATGTTTTTGTTGCTCGCTCAGACCTTTGTGTTCTTGATCGCGACAAATGCCATCTGTGCGATGCTCTTCAAACGGATTTCGGCTTTGTGCTTGAGCACGTTTATTCCTTTTGGAGCGACTCCCGAGGAACTCAAGCAAGAAGCCCTGTTGATGGCGGGCATGTCGGCAATTCTGATCGCGGCCGTCATGATTTATCCGCTGTGGCATCTGTTGCGAACGGACACCCTCCCCTGGCACGCGGTCGCAGCG
The DNA here is from genome assembly GCA_020426125.1 of Planctomycetaceae bacterium. Taxonomy (GTDB): domain Bacteria; phylum Planctomycetota; class Planctomycetia; order Planctomycetales; family Planctomycetaceae; genus HKST-UBA70. The sequence continues at coordinate 1,442 of JAGQQQ010000346.1, read as the reverse complement.
CTGGGAGTGGGATTTGTCCTGGGAATGGCCATCCCAGGACAGGTGGTTCCGTACTTGCTTCGCGGCGCACAGATCACGATGGTGATTGGGGGAGGAGCAGCCTGTCTGGTGAGCGTTCCGCTTCTCGCTTCCTTGAAAGGGAGTTCCGCGTCAGTCCCGCTCCTGGTGCGACTTGCACTCTTGGGAGGAGCCATCGGAGCGATGGTGTTCTGTGTCCCATCGGAGGTCGTCTCCACAGAGGTCGCCAAACTTCCTCCGACGATTCACGGGTCCTTGCTGCACAGCAGTCTATTTCTGGTGAGCAGCTTTGTGCTCGTGGTGGCCATTCCAACCTATGCCGCCGCCGCGATGTCGGCCGACGCGACGAACGCCGTCAAAGAGTTCATTGAGTCCCATCTGTTCGTGGGAGCCATCTGCGGAGGGGTGATGTTAGTGACGATCCCGCTCCTGACCTCTCCTCAGCCGGACCAGTTTTTCGCCGTGGGGTTGGCGTTGATTCCGATCGGTGCCATCAATGGCGTCGCCGCCATGGCTCCCGCGATGCTGTTTATGATTCATCCGAACTACGTTGGCGTTCGCTAAGAACCGTTCCGAGCGAAGCGATCTCTACGAGATGTGGCAAACGGCCGTTGAAAGCGTCCCAGCAGACTTCGCCAGACAAAGGACATTCCATTCATTCCCTGGTGAGCCGAGTTAAGATCCGAGGCGATTCGAATCTCAGGCTGGCCATGTCAGGAAACGGACTCGTTCGGGTAGACAGTTTCAGTTCCGGGAACGAGTGAGCTGTTCCAAGTCCATGAGCGCGCTCCGTTCGCCGTCGAGGTCGAATCGGGGGACTTCCAATGCTCCTTGACGGATCGTTCCAGCACCTTCCCCAGGACCGATCGTCAAGAGTTCCTTCTCATGTCCGGGAGACAACTGAAACAAGCCGTTTGCCAGGACTTCGAGATACCACCCGGAAACCGGGAGGACGAGGAGAATCCGTTCCGTTCCGTCAGCATCATCAAGGGAATCTTCGATCGATTCATACGAGAGATGTCCCGTTGGACTGATCGTGATTCCGGCCAGATCATCCCGATTGATGGTGATCTTGGGCGTCAACCAGAGTTGTCGGTCTCCATCGATGAGAACGAGTTCATTTTCCTGTGATAAGGCAAACCGCCCCCGCCGGGTGAAGAACTTTTGGCCGTTTTCATCCGTGACTTGAAAGAATCCCGGTCCCTGAATTCCCAGGTCCAGGGGAATCCCCGTTGTCAGGAGAGTTGCCGACTGGAAATCGATGGCCGAGTGGACCTCATAGAAAGGCCGCCCATCTTTGGTAACCCGTTCCTCGAAATAGGGCACTTCTCGAAGGTAGCCTGGCGTGAATGCCATCTCGAGATTGCGTCTTCGGATCATCGTGGCAATCTCATAGGCATCCGTAACGAAGTCCTCCGTAGAGG
>JAGQQQ010000345.1 GCA_020426125.1 Planctomycetaceae bacterium | reverse complement strand
TTCCAGAACTTGATGCCGTTGACTTCGTCGACCGACATCCAGATCCCCTTGTGATGGGGATGATCGTAATAAAGCGGCGACAACCGGTCCTTAATCGGGTCCGGTTTGTCATTGATCAAACGTGTCACGGTCGCCGCCAACGGGGCCACGTCTCCAGCACTCACCCAGCCGTTTTTCCCGGTGACCCAGAGTTTATCGTCCTGGATCTCTTCCACTCGCAGGATCTCCCCATAGCCAACCGTTTCGTTCTCTCCGCCACTGACATGAACGGTGGCTGACTCCGCGACCACGAACACCTTTCGCCCAGGAGCCCCCGGTTCGTCCGAGGGTTCCGCCTTCTCCAGGATGCCGAGGGCATCTGGTCCGGTCACCGGCAGGAAGAAAGGCTTCCGTCGATCGGGAGATGTCCGCAGAACCGTGAACACTTCGCCGTCAATCGTCGCCTTGACGCTCTCTTCCCCTTGCGACAACTCAACCACATGGTCCGCCGCCGCACAATTTCCCAGGACGACGCCCACCAAAACGGCGGCCACCATCTTCGCATCAGTATTCCACTTCATCAGTCTGTTTTCCCGAGTGAGTCGATGTTTGATCGTCTATGCATTGAATCGGGTTGATGCTTGCAGGTCAAGAACGAGAGATCGCGAACGGAGGAATCGACGGTGTCGATCAAGCCGACAGTTCCAATCGCGAGACGGGAGGTCTACCATGGCCGCCAGTCGCCCCTTAAGTATGCGAACTCCAAGGAGTGAGGGCTCGCAAGATTCGGTCTTCGAAGATGGCTTCTTTCCCCAGTCATCAAGATTCCGTTCAAGTGAAAGCGGCGACGAGTCGCCGCACTCCAAAGGATGAGCCAACCATTGAATCCCCAAGGAACATCTTACGAGACTTGAGTCCGATGGAGACCCTTGAAGTCACCCCTGTTTCGCGACCGGTGCGGGGAGCGATCCGTCCCCCCGGTTCCAAAAGCCTGACGAATCGGGCGCTGATCGTTGCTGCGCTCGCGCAAGGAGCGTCGGAATTGGTGGCTCCGCTGGAGAGCGTTGATACGGAAGTGATGGCCGAATCCCTTCGCCGGTTGGGAATCGATGTCGTCACCGAACAGGAGACGGGAAACCTCCGTTGCTCCGGGACGAGAGACGTTGAGTCCGAAGAACTTGTCGAATTGTGGTGTGAGAACAGCGGGACCAGTATTCGATTTCTGACGGCACTCTGCGCCACGCGGTCGGGCCACTTCCGACTGGACGGCAACGCCCGAATGCGGGAGCGACCGATTGCTCCCCTCGTCGACGCCCTCGCTGAGGCCGGGATTACCATCCGATGCGAACTCGACAATGGCTGCCCCCCGGTTGTGATCGAGTCAAATGGCCTCACCTCCCCATTGATTCGGGTAAGCGGAAATCTGTCGAGCCAGTATCTCAGCGGTCTGCTGATGGTCGCCCCCGCCGCGAAGCAGAAGACGACCCTCGAAGTCGTCGGCGAATTGGTCTCGCGTCCGTATATCGATATGACCTTGCAGGTCATGCGCGATTTTGGAGCCGTCATCAACGAACCCATTCCTAACAGGTTCGAAATCGAACCCGGGGGGTATCAGGGAAGACGATTCGAAATCGAGCCGGACGCATCGGCGGCCAGCTACTTCTTCGCCGTCGCGGCGGTGACCGGCGGAGAGGTGACGGTGCTGGGATTGAACCGCCGCAGTTTGCAAGGGGACGTTCTGTTTGTGGAAGCCTTGGAACGGATGGGGTGCCAGGTTGACTGGCGTGACGACGGGATCACCGTCACAGGGGGACCGCTCCAGGGAATTGACATCGACATGAACGCCATCAGTGACACAGCTCAAACGCTGGCGTGCGTGGCGCCGTTTGCGACTGGCCCCACGCGAATTCGGAATGTCGCCCACATGCGTCTGAAGGAAACCGATCGGGTTTCGGCCGTCGTCACCGAACTTCGACGGGTGGGACTCGACGTCGAAGAGTTTGAAGATGGCATGATCATTTATCCCAGTCCGATTCAACCCGCGACGATTCAAACGTATGACGACCATCGGATGGCCATGAGCTTCGCTCTCCTCGGCTTGAAAGCCCCCGGAATACGTATTGCCGATCCGGGCTGTACGTCGAAAACCTATCCCGAGTTCTTCCGCGATCTCGATCGCCTGTGTGAGCATGCCCGATGACGCGAAGAGGTCGCCCACCCCGAAAGACATCCGGCGAACGTCGTCACTTCTCCCCGCAGAACGCCGCGAGATGGGTCGGCTTCCAGGCGGTCCGGAGTTGGCGGGAGCGGTCGGTCTTTGTGAGCCGCGTACTGGATGAACTGTTTGCCAAACAACACCTCAGTCCCGCGGATCGCCGACTGGCAACGGAACTCGCCTCGGAGACGGTCCGTCGCCAACTGACACTTGATACCATCCTCGCGAAGTTCGTGACTCGTCCCCGTGACGAGGTCGAACCGGATGTCTGGCTGCTCCTGCAACTGGGGGTCTGTCAGCTTGTCTGTCTGCCTCAAATTCCCGCACATGCGGCGGTGCATGAAACCGTCGCGTTGTGCGAACAACTGCGAAATCCCCGGCCGAAAGGGTTCATCAACGGCGTTCTGCGAACGATTGAACGAGACCTTCATTCCTCCAACAAGCAAGCCGAAATCACCTTCGAGGATTTGTCACCCAATGTCCTCCCGATTGTCGAACGGCACGACGGCCAGATCGAATACCGACTCCAGAGATTTCGTCGCCCGGTGTTTGATGCGTTGCAGCCGGATCCAGTCAACGGCCTTGCCCAGATGGTGAGTCTCCCCCCGTGGCTCCTGCGACGTTGGCAGACACAAGGCTGGAACGAAGAGCAACTCCTGAGGACCGGGTTGTGGTACACCATTCCTGGCCAAATGTCGCTA
>JAGQQQ010000344.1 GCA_020426125.1 Planctomycetaceae bacterium | reverse complement strand
GTGCTGCCATCAGCGCGAGGAGGTAGGGACCCGCGAACAAAGCAGGGGCGTGCCGCCACTCGAACTGTTCAAACAACAGGGCCAATCCCAGCAGGATCGCCAAGGGGACCAAATCTTGCAGCACCAAGTGGACCGGCCCCAACGGCAACGGCAACCCGAATCGCCAGGGAGTCCGTTCGAGCCATTCCCGATACTCTTTCTGATAGATCGGGTGATACGCAGCAACGCGGTAAACGCCATAAGCTGCTGCCAGCATGCCGATGAGACCAAGCCCCGCTGGATCTTCGAGCGGGAACGCCACCTCCCGCATGAAGGCCAGACGCGCCAAAACGGGAATGCCGGCCAATAACAGAAACAGCAAGCCCGCCCCGAGCAAGTAGTTCGTCGGCAGGACCACTCTGAGCCACCGAATCATGCGTGGTCCCCCTCGAAATAGCGATCAACGTTTTCGAGTGTCTCGGGAAAGATGATCTTGTGCAGCATGTCGTTGAGGTTCCCCGTGAAGCCGGATTGTCGACGGAGTTCGTCCAGCGTGCCATCGGCCACGACTTCCCCATCCCGCACGACAATCAAGCGGTCGGCAATCTCCGCTACCAACTCTGGAACGGGTGACGTGAGGACAATCGTCCGCTGGTGCATTCGGGCGAGCCGCTGAAGAACATGCTTCAAAGCGAGAATCCCGGACGGATCCAGCCCGCCGGAGAATGGTTCATCCAGCAACAGGTACTCGGCATCCGTGATCAAGGCTGAGGACAAAGCGATTTTTTTTTGCTGTCCGGCCGAGTAGGTCCGAATGGGAGAATCCGCGAGATGCCCCAAATCGAACAGGTCCAACAATCGTTGGGCATGGTCGATCAATCGCATCTCGTCGACCTCGTAGAGCCGGCCCGTTCCGAGCAGGAACTCGCGGCCCGTTCGGTTCTTGGGAAGAAAACTGCGGTCCGGCAGAAACACCGCCCGACGACGGATCTCCAACTCATTCTCAACCGACGAACGCCGTCGCAGTCCGTCAATCTCGACATGTCCTCGCTGGGGATGCAACACGCCCCCAATGACGCTGAGCAAAGTGGTTTTGCCCATCCCGTTCGGACCAATCACCGCCGTTCGGGTTGCCGGGGGAATGTCGAGCGACACATCCCGGAGTACCGGTTTGACACCATAGTGCTGAGTCACATCCACAAGTCGTATCACGTGCGAGCCTTCCGCGAGAAGTTCTACCAGTCCTCTTTCCAAGTCTTACGGATGGAACGGACCCCGTCGATGGGGCGATCAATCAAAATCCTTGATTCGGAGGAGCGGATCTGGACCGGAGGCCAAGGCCGCCATTCTTCTCAACTTGGGGAAGGGTGACACGATGAGGAGGTCGAGCCGTTGGTGACGGTCTTTGGTGCGTGGGAAACGTCGAGTGTTTCGTTTCCACAAAAGTGGTTCAACGTGGTTCTATGAGCGCGCGTCCAGGGAAAGCCTCCACTCTGGCTCAACAGACGGGGGGGCGCCCCATCCCCTGCGCCCTCACCTCAACCTTCCAAAGCCTGTGAAAGGTCGAGGCGACGGTGACGCGATCCTCCAGGAAACAGACGACATGGGGGTCACGGAAGCGGAGTCCACCGATATCCCGGCCGGGAATCCGGAGATGGTCAGCAAAAAGGTGGACATCGACTCGCAGTTCTACCTTCCCGACGGCATCAAAAATGTCGGGGCGGTTGTCGATGATTCTGGCGTTGTCGTCAGCGAATACCTGTTCAGTGCGTTTGGCAAGACCGTTGATTCAACCGGCTCCATCGCGAATTCCCAGCAGTATAAGGGGATTTACAACCAACAGCGGACCGACCCCAACGGCGGACCGGGCGGGACATTCGAAACCACCCATCGAGGCGAGCTCATCGCACAGCAACGCTGGATGAGGGATGAACCGTTCAAGACTTTCTGGGGGCAAATCGCTGAAACGC
>JAGQQQ010000343.1 GCA_020426125.1 Planctomycetaceae bacterium | reverse complement strand
GATCATGAGGCTCGTCGACCATCATATTCAAGTAAAAGACTGTCAGACCCCTTCCGCTAAACTCCGGGTGACCGGCCAGGATCTCTTCGAGCAGGGTTTTGGCTGACTCGGGGCGTCCTGCTTCGAGTTCCGTGACAGCCTGCTTCATTTTCAACGCGGCCCAGTTTTCAGGAGCTTCAAACATCGCCGAGAATGCCAACCTGGCTTCCGTCCCTGACCAGAGTTCCTGTTGAACACCTCCCATCAGCGAGGCAAAAGGCTGTTGCAGCAAACCTTCAATCCCCACCTTCAGTTGCATCGTTTCATCATTGCCCCACAATCGCAACGAACGGCCCAGATCATTGGCGGTGAGGTTGATCGCAGCCGTTTCCCCTCTCCATTGCGACATCAGCGCAACACTCTGGCGAGGGATCACTCCTCTGGGGAGAAGTTGTTCCATCGCTTCCAATTCGTCCCAGGCTTCTTGAAGCTGACCACATTCCATGAGCAGTGTTGCGTGGAGGAGTTGGAGCTGGGCATTTTGGGAGAGTTGTGTCAGATCCTCGTTGACGATGGAAAGTGCCAAACCGGGACAAAAGCCTTGCATGGCCATCCCCGCGAGCATGGCGAGCGAGGTGTCTGGTCCACGTGCCTCCGCGATCTGAGCTTCGACTTCGGCAACATGTAAGTTCAGTTGTTCCAGGAGGTCATTCGGGACAAAGTCCTCACCAAATGCGACCTTCAGAAAGGAAACGCCATCAGATCGTTCGAGAATCCGATTGAGCGTGTCCCGACACAAATCGAGCTTTTGACTCATCCGCTGCAGCTGCATCAGGGTAACCAGATCCTCAGTCGCTCCCCCACTGGCCTGAGCGGCCAAGTACGCATTCGTCTGAACCTGTCGCATCCGGTGATCGGGAGCTGAATTCGAGCCGCTCAGACCGGAAACCTGTTGTTCCAATTGCGTCATGGCGAACTGGGCGTTCCCCAGAACTCGATAAGAGAGAGGATGGTTTGGGTTCTCCGCGATTCCTCGCCGTGCCTCTCTGGCCGCCAACGTGATCAGAGCACAGGCGTCCTGCGGCGCAAGTTGGCCGCCTAACAGCGTGTTGAGCTGGGAATAGTGATTCGCCAGTGCCGCCGGCCGGGGAATCACCGGTAGCTTCTGTACCAACCAACGGTCATAGGATGTCGCTGGGACTGGCCAATCCGGAATGGAATCGGGATCTTTCTCGGACGCCGCTTCCCGAAACGCCTGTCTGATGAACTGACTCGCCCGATGCTGTTCCAGATGGGCCTGAAGGGGTTCCAAGGCCAAATCGCTTCGAGTGAAATTGGCTCCCGCGGCTCCGAACCCAGTCAACGTCCAGTCTCGGCTGACCATCAATTGCAACAGTGGCCGATAGGCGGGGAAGTCGCCCCAGAGTCGCGTCACCACGTCATAGGTTTCAAACTCCGAGAGAGCTTCCTCCCATGGTTCCGGCACTCCCATATCCTCAGGGTTTGGAAAGATCGACAACCGGACACGCTGATGGTAGTCCACCAGGTCAGTGTCCCCGGTTCCGTACATGGCCAGCCGAGAATCGAGAAAAGGCCGTTTCCCTAACCAAATCAACAGGTCCCCGACATCCGGAACGGTTGGGTAAACGGTTTCCCCGTACAGATGTGCAACGACGTCTTCCTTCAGGCTGGCAATGCGATTTTCCCATCTGGGGTCCAAACCGAGCCCGATCCGTCGATTGGCGACACCCATTAACATTCCATTGATGGCTGTATAGGCTGTCAGAAAGACCGCGATGACGACCAGCACTCGGCTCAGACGAGCCTGCAGGACCGGCCAGGTCGCGATGGAATAGTCCATCGAATAACGGCTGCGATACCATTCCTGTCCACACAACGATGCGATGGCCGCATTGACGATGGCCGCATAACAAAGCATCGCCCCAAAAGGGATCGCCAGACTGTTGACCACGATCCAAGTCAGCAGCCATCCCCAATGAGCCCGTTCCAAATTCAGCAACAGGCAGACAAACGAAACAACCATCAACAGGAGGGCCGCTGGGAAAAACCAGTCCGGAAGCAAAGGATTCGGGGATGACCAGAGTTCCGTGTCTTTCAAGCCGTAGATCAATCGGGGGAACGTTTCGCTGATCCCCCGATAAGCTACCGAAGCCTGTTGTTCGTAGAGCCATCGCGACCATGCCAAGGCTTGTTGCCCGGGCCAGGGGTTGATCAGGAGACCGGCCAGAATCCCTCCCGCGGCGCCTCCCCAGGCGGAACGGGGAACAGTCTCTTGTCCGCGAACCTTGATGAACTGTCCCACGCTGAATGTCGCGAGGACGATCAGCCCGACCCAAGCCCGGGAATCGAGATTCCCCCAGGCCAGGAAAAGCACAGGAAGACCAATGAGAACCGCCCGGGAACCGGGATTCTCGCTCCAACGGAAAAGCAACAGGCAGAGAAGGGATAGCCCCAGCAGGGTCACGGACATTTCCCCCGGCTGAATGACCGGAAAGACCGCGAACAAGGCCATGGCCCCGCAACAGGAGGTCCACAGATCTGAGATGCCCGACAGAGAGACCTTCGTCAGGAGATAGAAGGTGGCAGCCAGAGTCAGGGCGGACAAGACGGTTAGTCCTGTGAAGCCCGCAAATCGATGGATCAATCCCAACAACAAGTCGGCGCCCCAGTGGAGATTGATCCAGGGGGATTCGCTCGCCGTCGCGGAGAAGACATCGTGTCGGGGGGGAAGGAGCCCATGGTCGATGAGATATTCTCCTGTCTTGATCTGAACCAGAACCGATGTCTCGGTCACCAGGACACATCCCAACAAAAGGGCCAGGAGAATCACAGCCCCGCGAATCATAAAGTCGCCACGGACACACTCGTCCTCCATCAGCTCGGGCGTCAGTTCGTCCCAATCCGGGAGTTCTTCGGTCTCCGCCAATGGTTCCCCGGCGGAATTCGATTCATTACCGGC
>JAGQQQ010000342.1 GCA_020426125.1 Planctomycetaceae bacterium | reverse complement strand
CGTTTCTGGTCCGATTTCGTTTATTGACTGGAAGATTCCCGTCGCTTCCGTTCCGGTTTTCAAACCGGACTCCGGGACGGGGTTCCTCAATGCAATTTAGTTACCACTTTGCTGCTTGGCATAGTCGTCAAACGCCGCGTCGTCCATGAGTTCTTCGGCCGGAGGAGTCGCTTCTCCTCCGGGTGTCGCGTCACTGGTATGTCCATCCGACACGGCGCCGCCTGAACATCCAAGGCAGCAGGCAAAGGTGAGAACCGTGGCGAGGGTCAGCAGGCTCTGAATGGGAGTCATCGGTTGATCCTTGTTGTTTTCAAATCGACTCTGTTTCGACAAAAGGCCAATTTATAGGGATATCGAAGAGTCCCCGATGGAATCAAGCGTGAGACATCAAGATTGTCAAACACGGAACGGATTGTGATCCTCTGTCGGGTCTCACCCGCCGGGAACTCCCTCTGGAGTTTCCCGCCGTTCGATGACAATGCAGCGATTCCTGGGAACCACAAACCAACCCGTGGGGAACAGTGGTTCCGCAAAATGGGGTTCGCTATCTTGAGCGGAAGGAGTCTCATCCCTTGTGGGGGGGAGACTTGATGTCAAGATCTCTCAAATGATTTGCCGTGAGCAACTCCCCTTGAGCGGCTTTTGCGGCCTCTCTTGCCTTTCAATCCGACTCCCAAAAGTCCGTGTCAAATCCTTCACAACATGCCAAATGGGGCATTTCCCTCGCTCTGATTGCTGCCATTGCCGGAGCGGTCCTTTGGCGGACACGGATGGAGCACGCGGCGAATGTCTTGGAAGAATTAGATCGAAATTGCCATCAGGCCTTGGAGGAGCAGGACTGGCTTCGCCTGCAGGAGAATGCGGAAGAATGGCTGTCTCGTGAACCGGACTCAGCGGATGCCTGCTTGTTCCTTGGAGAGGCCAGAAAACAACGAGGGGATTTGGAAGGGGCGGTCTCGGCCATCCTGCAAGTTCCGGACGGGAGTCCCAAGATCCACCCAGCGCTGCTGATCGCTGCGGATTTGCAGTTTGGGCCGCTCAATCACCCCTTGGACGCAGTGGACTCGCTGAAAAGGCTGCTTGCGGTGAAACCTCAGTCGATGGCAGCCCGTCGCCGACTCATCTTTTTTTATGGAGTCACATTGCAGCGAGAGGAGATGATCTCTCAAATCCGTGAGGCGATTCGGCATGACGCCGAACCTCCCGAGTCGTATGTCTATCTGATGATTGCGGACCATTTGAGCTTCACAAATGGCTTCTCCGAGGCAGAACGCTGGCTCAAATCCGCTCCGGACTCCGAAGTCTTTCAGGTGGCTCGGCTCCTTCAGCTTCAAGACCAATTGGAGAACTCGGAAACGCCTCCCCCCGAGGCCGTGCGACGCCAGGCTGGGATCGCCTTAAAGGAGTTAATCGGCAAGTATCCTGGGAATCTGGCATTAGCGAGGTACCGCCTGGAGCGGGCCGCTCAGGAATTCCAGTTGGATGAGATTCCGGAAGTTTTCGCGACCCTTTCCGAAAACTGGAAGTTGGACAGCGTGATCTGCCGACATCAGGGGTGGTACCTGGCGCGGACCGGGAAACCGGAGGAGGCGGAGAGATGGTTCCGCGAATCCTTGGACCTGTTTCCTTTCGACTGGCACGCCTGGCATGAGTTGGCGGGGATTCTTCGCCGACTCGGAGATTTGGCGGAGGCGGAACGGGCGGCCGAGATCGCCCTCGAAGGAAAAGAACTTCGAAAAAAGCTGGTTCAGCTCCCGACAGCCAGCGATATCCCGACAGAACTTCTGAAAGAGGTGGGGGACTTTGCCAAACGAGTGGGAGCCAATGCGATCGCCCGCCAAGCGGATCTCCGCGTCAGTCAGCCGCAAGCACTATAACGCCCAACTCGATTGTCAAGCAGTTCGTGAAGGAATTCGCATCAACTGTCGAGGAGTCGTCAAGCATATTCGGAATCAAATCCTGAAAAAACCGCAACTTTCCGACTCGATGACAACAATGGACGTTGATTCTTCCCATTTTTTTGTTAGATTCCTCTTGGAAACCAGTCGATAAAAGTCTGTTTCTACGACTGTCATCTCAGTTCCTTATTTGATCCTGGAGAATTTTGCATGAAAAATCTTGCTTTCCCCCACCGATGGCGTCGGGCATTCACGCTGATTGAATTGCTCGTCGTGATCGCCATCATTGCGATCTTGATCGCACTCCTGTTGCCAGCTGTGCAGCAGGCCCGTGAAGCCGCTCGCCGCACTCAGTGCAAGAACAACCTGAAGCAACTCGGGTTGGCGATGCACAACTACCACGATGTCTTCAAGTATTTCCCACACAACCAGAACCGCTGGACCAACGGCCCGTTAGGCGCGGATCTGGTTCCTCAGTTCTCCTGGCTGGCACTGTCGTTGCCCTATCTCGATCAGGCTCCCCTGTACAACCAGATTGACTTCAATGTGAACGTGTCGGATGGGTCCGGCGGAACGGTCGCCGGGAACCGCAATCACAATGCCATTGGTGTGAATGCGCCGCTCCGAAGGATTGTGATTCCCGGATTTTTGTGCCCTTCGAACGACATGCAGAACGTGAGAACGAACCAAGTCCATGGAGGATATCGTTGGAACGGGGCTTCGGAAGCCGCAGGGACGGATTATGTCGGTTCGCTCGGCCATATCTGGGGCGGCTGGAAAGACTGCGGAGCTGTTCCGTCTGACCAGTTGATCAACAATGCTCTTCCAGGGACCTTGGGAACCAATGGGTCCAATCCAGGTACCCCCTGGGTGAACGGCGAACGTGTCAACGAGCAGGTGAACGTCAACGGCATCTTCAAGTACATTGGGTCCACAACCATCGCCGAGTGTATCGACGGCACGTCCAACACCGTGGCTGTATTTGAAAACATGCACTACCGCGGGGGAAACGGAGCCAACTTCGATTATCGGCACAGTGATTACACTGCCTGGATCAGCCCTTTGGCCGCCGTTCACAACCTCCGAAATCCGATCAACAATCGGAATGCCGCTTGGATGCAGGGCGCCAATGATCTTCGGTGCGAAGCACCCAGCAGTCGGCACGTCGGCGGCGTCCAGGCGCTGTTGGCCGATGGTTCCGTTCATTTCCTGAACGAAAACATCGATCACGGAACTCGCTACAAGTTGGCTGTCCGCAACGACAACATGTCCGTTGGCGATTGGTAAGCCATTGAGAGACTGATTCGACGAATTGAAATCTTCGCGGCACCTTCCAATACTAGGAAGGTGCCGTTTTCTTTTTTCTGCTGTTGAAATCGCTTGAACAGACATTGCCTCGTTGTGACTCTCTTTCTTCTCGCGGTTGGATGCCAGGGAACGAAGGAGCCGATGCATGCCGATGGAATCCCGTCGGAACAAAGAACGGCACTCCCACTGGATTCGGTGAACCCTGAATCAACCAGTGGATCGAAAAAGGAAACGCCCTCTGGGGAGATTCTGCCCCATCAGGATTCTCAGGGTCGTCTGTCGTTCTCAAATGCCGCTTCCGAATCCGGGGTGGACTTCGTCTACCACAACGGGGCTCAGGGCCAACTCTTGATGGTGGAATCCCTTGGAGGCGGAGTCGCCTGGACCGACTTCGATCGGGATGGCCGCCTGGATCTCTTCTTTTGCGAAGGGGGAATTCCGAACGCCGCTGAGAGTGAGCCGAGACCGACCGACCGGCTCTACCGTCAAATCGGGGAACTGAAGTTTCAGCGTTGCGACGCATCAGCGGGAGTGATCGAACGGCAATATGGGCAAGGAGTCGCTGCTGGAGATTTTGATAACGACGGATTTCCGGATCTCTATGTGACGAACGTCGGTCCAAACTCCTTCTTTGAGAACATGGGGGACGGCACGTTTCTGGAGTCTGCGGGCTCGCGAAAACTGGACGATCCCCGCTGGAGTTCCAGCGCGGCCTGGGGGGATCTGGACCTCGATGGCGATCTCGATCTCTACGTTTGCAATTACGTGCAGTACGATCCGTACGACCCGATGAAATGTGAAAAGGATGGCCTCCCCGCACTCTGCCATCCACGTCAGATTCCCCATTGGCCCGATGAATGTTTCGAGAACCTCGGAGACGGTCGTTTTGCTCCCCGATCCGCTGACTGGCATCTCCAGGGAGATGGCAACAAAGGGCTGGGTGTCGCCATCGCGGACTTCTCAAACGATGGCTGGCCCGACATCTACGTGGCGAATGACACGACACCCAATTTTCTTTTTGTCAATCAACAGGGGAAAGGCTTTGCCGAGTCGGCGTTGCGACTCGGTGCCGCGCTCAGCGGAGACGGGGCGATGCAGGCGAGCATGGGAGTCGCCGTCGGGGACTACGACCGGTCCGGCACACTCGACCTGTTCCTGACGCACTTCACGGGAGAATCCCACACGCTCTACCAGAACCTGGGAGAATACGGATTCAGCGATGTCTCCGGGCTCACAGGAATCCATCACGCCTCCTTTCCCAAGTTAGGATTCGGCACGGTGATGACGGATTTCGACGCCAACGGCACCACGGAACTCCTCACGGCTCATGGCCATATCGATGACCGAAATGCCGATGGAGATGGATACGAGCAGAACCCCCAGTTGCTGACGCGGGTCGGAGACCGATGGATTGACTGTTCGGCGACATCCGGCGACTACTACTCACAAAAACTCGTGGGCCGAGGAATGAGTCTCGGCGACTTCGATCACGATGGCGACCAGGATATCTGTGTTGTTCATCAAAACTCTCCCACCGCCATCTTGAGAAACGACTCGGAACCAGGTTCCTGGCTTCGGCTGCGTTTCGTTGGCACAGCGGCGAATCGATTCGGCATCGGAACACGAGTGACCCTTCGCGCGAATGGGGAGCCGGTCGATGGGGTCTGGGAACTGGTTGGCGGGACCAGCTATTGTTCGACCCATGAACCCGTCCTCCAGATCAGCCTGAATGGTCAAACCGCGCCGATCACACTCGTGGTCCGATGGCCAAATGGCGAGCCACAGGAGTTGGAGGTCGACCGGTTGAACCAGATGTTGACCCTGGTCCAACTCCAATCGGCTCTGGAAGTGCCGTGATGAGACAAATGCTTTTTCCCCGCGGCACGATTGGCGGCGTGCAGCCTGACCTCTGTCGAACTCCGGATGACACGTCGTGCGCTTTCACTCAGAACCGCCCTCGGTATCCAGAACGTCATCGGTTGGACTCACTTCGACTACTCAATGAAGCACAACGTCTTGCATTCGCTTTCGCTCTGCTGGTCATCGTGTTCGGGTGCCAAGAGCAGCAAAATCAGGAGGGGGAGCATCACTCAACAGTCAGGAGTGACGCGGTAGCGTCAATGCGTTCCTGGCCTCATGACGATCGGCGGACTCAGGAGTTTGTGGGGAGCCAGCAATGCCGCGAATGCCACGAGGAGATCTTTCGTCGATATCAGTCCCATCCCATGTCCCGGTCCGTCCGCACAGTGACGGAACTGAGTGACTCGCGAGTTGCCAGAAATGCCGAATTCCAACAGGGACCATGTCAGTATGAAGTGGATTGGCGGCCCGATGCGATGATCCATACCGAGATTGGAGAGACCTTCGACGGGGCCCCCCTGTACCAGCAGGACTTTGAAGTCGAGTTCGCCGTTGGTTCTGGTCAGCGCGGGTACTCTTTTCTGAGCTACCAGTCAGGCGGATTGTTTCAATCGGCGCTCACTTGGTACGCGGAGCAGGAGACGTGGGATCTTTCTCCGGGGTACCGGCCAGAGTCCCATCCTCGATTTGAACGCAGAGTCAGCGACGGTTGCGTCGCGTGCCACTTTGGGCGAATGTCGCCCGTGGACTCGGCGCCACATCGGTTTCATGAGGATGTGGTTGAGGAGGCTGCAATCGGCTGCGAACGTTGCCACGGACCGGGCGGGACCCATGTTCGATTTCAATCAGGGGAATCCGATCTGGTCGACTCCATTGTGAATCCCTCGGACTTGCCGCCTGCTCACAGGGAGAGCGTCTGTTACCAATGCCATCTCCATGGAGTCGACCGCATCCTTCGTGAGGGCCGTAGCGAGTATGACTTCCGTCCCGGCGACTTGCTCTCGGACATCTGGACCGTTTTTGTGTCCGAAGAGTCCGTCGATGCGTCCGGAACATCGGCGGTCAGCCAGGTCGAACAGATCACCGGGAGCCAGTGCTTCCAACAAAGCCAAGGGGCTTTCGGCTGCATCAGTTGCCACGATCCACACGGCATTCCACGCGAAGACGAACGAGTCGCCTATTATCGGAACCGATGCCTGACATGCCATGGCGAGGAACGGACACCCTGCGGCCTCCCCGCCGAGCAGCGAACAACTCAAAACCCAATGGACTCTTGTATCGACTGCCACATGCCAAAACTGTCCGCGAACGATGTTCCACACACCAGTCAGACCGATCACCGGATCCTGAAACAACCGCAGCAACCCGCATTCGATGCAAACTCAAAGAGCGGGCAGTCCCTGTCGGTCTTTCAACGGGATCAGTTTCCCGTCTCCGCCGAGTCCGGGCGACGGGCGACGGGACTCTTGTTTGCCAATCAGGCCTCTGCCACGAATTCCCCCAGAACGGCTGCGGAGTCCGCAGAGTTACTCGCAGAGTTCCTGGCGTCGCCGTCCGAGGATGTGCCAGTCCTAAAAGCCCAGAGTTTTAATCTGTACCTGCTCAGAAACCCCCAATCGCAACGCCTCGCCGAACTGGCAAATGAGCGAGAACCGATGAACGAAGCCGTGCTGGAGACCCTCTCTCTGATCTGTCAGCATACCGGGCAAATCTCCAAGGGAATCGAATACACTCAAGAACTTCTGCGTCTCAACCCTTGGAACTCTCCTGTCTGGGAGCGACTCGCGGTTCTCCAACAGAACTTGGGAAATGAGGATGCGGCACTTGAGTCGGCCATCCGTTCGACGGAAATCAATCCTAGACGAATCTCGGCCCACCGATTGGCGGAATCCCTGGCCAAGAAGCTGAACCGGGAATCCATCGCGGAGAGACATCGAAGGTTCGTCGACGCCCTCTCCAATGGACCGACACGTGCTGGAGACTCGGGACCATGAGCGAAGGGGGATTGCCAGCGAATTCGCATGCGATCAGAGCGAGGGTGAGTTTGGCGTTCTGTCTTATCTGCCTTTCACTCACTTTCGTTGCCGTTCAAACTCCGGCCCCGGTTCCGAATTCCCCGTCCGCTCATCAGCCAATCGTCGATTCTCCCGTGTCACTGGTCTTCGAACAGGGCATTTGCCATTTCGAGCTTTCTGGACCACAAGCCGGAGACAACGCGGACAACGGGCGATCGGAGTTGAAAGTCCCCATCGGCGTGGATCTGATTCTGGAATCGACCAGCCGTGACTTTGTGTACATCGTGCAGCAAGAGTCCTTAAAACTGGAGTTGCTCGCGGTTCCGGAGATGGTCTTCACCAAAACCGTTCGAATCGAACAACCGGGACGTTACGATCTGGAATTGAGTCCGTTGTGCGGACTTCCCTGGAAACATGAAGAGCCACTGGGGACGATTGTGGCCGTGGAGGTGAAGTGATTCCGCCGAATCGTCGTCTGACTCCTAGGCGAGGCGTCCTCCCCAGAGTGGGGGCGCGCAAGGACTCTTTCGGAGTGTTGCTCAGCCTGGTCTTTTTGATCGTTGGCTGCGAGAACCATTCCGATCCGTCAGAACAAGAGCCCGCGAACAAGGGACCGTTTCATGTCCACCCGGGGGAAGACATTCAACAGGCGCTGGATCAGGCAAGCCGGGCGAACGAGAACCGACGAGTTATCGTCCATGCTGGCACCTATTCCCCTCCCCTGCCAGCATTTGCGTTTCTGGTCCTGACGTCCCGGCACGATGGGGTGGAACTGATTGCAGAAGGGGATGTGACACTCTCGGCCCGGTCGGAACCATCGACACCTGCCACCAGCCCCTCACTGGTGAATCACGTGATCTACTGCGGCGACGGCCTTTCCTCGAAAACATTGATCGAAGGATTCACGATCACTGGAGCAAACGGATTCGTCACGCAAGACAGGATTCCCCAGGAGAGGTTTGGGATGCGCGAGGAAACCCTCCAGCGAGGAACCTTCTTCCTGCTTGATGGAGGAGGGCTAAAAGTGTTTGGCCAGTCGTCCCCAACAATCCGAAACGTCCGTTTTATTGAGAATTGCACCGACCTGTGTGGGGGCGCGGTCTCCATCGAGCAACAGGGCTTTAACGAGGTGGCCGTCTCATTCGAAAACTGTCTGTTCCAAGGGAACCGTTGTCCTGGGACAGGCTCCGCCATCGATGTTCTCTCGGGAAGCTCCGCTCGAATCACCAACTGCCTGTTCGTTGGAAACATCGCCAACTTCGGAATGGAGCAAATTTCCCGGGACTTTGGCCTGACTTACAACGAGCAACACGGATGCGGGGCTCTGACCGTATTTCCAGGTTCGCGAGTTTTCGTGACGTCCTCCACGTTCACCGAAAACTGGAACGGCATCGACGACCATGGCCAAGGCAGCCAATACGAACAATGTCTACTTTGGAACAACACCGCAACAGATGGATCCCGTCCGGGGAAACCCTACGAAGTGGACATTCTCGATGGCTCGGGGGTGAAGGACTGCTGGATTCACGGCGAGATCAATGATCTTCGAGGAACCGTAAACCAGGAATGGAACCGATTCGCCCCCCCGGACCCGGAATTCGACAGCGACTTCATTCCTCGGAATCCTGATTACGTCGATGTGGGGTACCGTCCCCCCGTTTCCACCCCCTCGAAGGATGAACTCCTGAATTGAGCTTCTCTCCCGATCGCTAGTTCTGTTCTTCGCGAACGACGAGCTCTTGTCGAGCCTTTAAGGGGCCCTCGACGGTTTGTGTCTTTCCGGAAGGCCAACGAACGGTGATGGACTCGACCGAATCCACCTCACCCAAGCCAAAATACAATGGGAGACAACTCTGGGAGAGATAACCCGACTTCCCATCGTGACGCTGCGAGGACGCCCGCGTTGAAGTTTTCACGGTGACGACCGCTCCGAGTCCATCTCGGTTCGACTCCGTTCCCTCAAGCCGAATCGCAATCCAGTTCACTCCGTCCTGGTCAGACAAGGTGCTTCGAAAGACCTGCGGAGGAGTGTTGAATTCGTTCGTGACAATGTCGAGATCCCCATCTTTTTCCAGATCGGCCAACACGGACGACCGGGTCCCCCGCGCAGACCAGACGACAACCGTTCCCGACCGACCCCGGCACATCGGATGGTCCGCGTCGATCCCCGAGCAGTCCAGTGAGAACCAGGGTGCCAACCGCTCATCTTGGGGGCGCGGTTCAATTTCCAGACTGAACTGCGCGTCAACGAATCGCCCGCCGGAATCATTCAGCAACAGCGAGTTGATTCCATACCGATAGGGGAAACACATGCTGGACGCGAGAAAGGCATCCGGATATCCATCGGCATTCAGATCGCCGATGCTCAATCCCCAGGGCCAGTAGTTCTCTGCATTCTTGTCATCGGACGTTTCCTGATAGGGGCCGCTCTCCTGGGCGAGATATAGGGCATTCCCAAACAGGCTGGTCGCCTGCGTCTGGAGGAACTCCGCGGGCCATTGCATCCGTGACTTGAACTTCTCACGATCCGGTCCGATATCCTCGCTCATGTCGGAGTGCATGTCGGTCAGGAACAGGTCGAACTGGCCATCCTGATTGAAGTCGAGCGTGCCCGCTCCCATGGCGCCCCAAGGGGTCTTGGAAAAGTATTCCTTCGTCCGCTCGACAAACCGTTCGCCCTTTTCATTGACGTACAAATGGTCGCTCCCCTGCATATTGAGGACATACAGATCCTGCCAACCGTCGGAATTGATATCAACGGGGATCGCGTCTCCCGACCAACTGGTATCCAAAAGCCCCATCGCTTGCGAGACGTCTTCAAACCGATGCCCTCCCAGATTGCGATACAGCCGACTCTGTTCGCCAAGTTCTTCTTTGAGGTGCCCCGCGAAGGCATCTTTCCGGCCCACGTAGTAGGAGATTTCGACGTCTGGCTGTGAGTTGCACAGATCTTGGCGAACGGTCGCGTACTCTTCGGTGGTGTATTGCCCAACGTTTGTCAAGAACAAGTCCAACAGACCGTCATGATTGAAGTCAAAAAATGTTCCCGTCGAAGAATGTCCTGAAAATTCGAGTCCCGAGTCTGTGGTGATGTCTTCAAACTTCCCTGCCCCGTCATTGAGGAAGAGCGAATTCTTCCCTCGCACAGTCGTGACATACAGATCCGCGTCGCCATCGTTGTCAATGTCCGCGAAGGAAGCCGCCACGCAAATCTGATCGGCCATCGCGACTCCAGCGGATGCGGTGATCTCCTCAAATGTTCCATCTCCCCGATTTCGATAGAGCTGGTTTGGCCCCACTTGTGAGACGAAATAGAGATCAACCAGTTGGTCCCCGTCGACATCGGCGGCGCTAACGCTATTGCCGTGGTCATAATGGTTCACCAGCAACCGCCAGCGCTGGTCGTCAACGATCTGGGGAGAGAATGTGATCCCCGATTCCTCTCGAGATTCTACAAACGTGAAGTCATGGCGCACCGAGGATTTTTCGAGGTCCTGCTGTTCCAACTGAGCGCGGTTTTCCAGCCACGACGAATGAACAATCTCAGGCGGTTGAGCCAAGTGTGTCATTTCAGGAGTTCGTCGCAGTCGGGGGTAGGCCTCCACGGAGGGGTCAAACTCGGGAAGAACAAAGTCCAATGTTCGCCATAGCGGTTCGAGGCTCGCATCGGAAACGACATCGTGGTAGGCCCGGATGCGCCCCAATCGGTCGACGACCGCAAACTTGGAATCGTGTGCAATCGGAATCAGGGGATCCTCCGGATTCAAGGCGACCGGCAAATGAAAACTATCCTTGCTGAGCTTCCAAATCTCCTCTTGGTCGCCGGTCAGAAATGTCCAGAATTCTGGATTGGCTTCATATTGCTTGGCATACTGGCTCAGGACGGATGGCGTATCGTTCTCGGGATCAACCGTGACACTGACGAGGCGGATCCCAGAGTCCGTCGTTTGTTCCTCCAGACGCTGACAGACCTTCGACATCCATTGGGACTGCAGCGGACAGGTGCTGGGGCAGGCCGTGAAGAGAAAATTGACAACTGTGACGTGTCCCCGCAGGTTTTCTTGCGTAAATGGTTCCCCCGTTTGATCAATCAGGTGAAACTCGGAGACATTCCCCAAAATCTGTTTTCCCGTTTTATGATCAACGGATCCCGGTCCGCCCTCGGTGTCATGCTTCACCCCGGAGCCTTGGGATTCTTCCGATGGGGGTTTGCTCGTGGAACCTTGAGGACAGCCCATCAATCCCGCACTGAACACGGCAAAGATGACCAGGAAAAAGATGGTGGCTGAAGGACGGATCTGACTCACGACGTTTGTCCAACGAAAAGGGGGAAACAAAAGAGCGGCCGTTCGTACAAGGGCCTGTCGACTCCGGTAGGCCAGTCTGCGAACCGCGACAAACGACACAAACAAACCGGAAATCGAGGTCAACGTGGGCGACTGAGACAGATTGCCGCTGAATGGAGAATACCTTGCGATTGTCACCGTTTGAATCGATGCCCTGAAAACAGCATATCAGCGAACGCCTCGCGACTGTCGAATGGTCGCACGAGCGGAGGGTGAGATTCTTCCGGATCACCGAGAGCGGGGTGAGCAATCCAGTTCGGGTCATGATCAGAAGAAGGAAAGGAGTCGAAATCGCGACAACAAAGAGTGGCTGATTGTCTCGTTTTGACGCGCCCGCCGTATCGGAGAATGCAATCTGTCAGGACAAAGAACGGGCAAGGCTGCCAACTTCGGGAAAGTGACGCTCGGTCGAAGGTCCCATCTGGCCGATCCACAATCCACGAGAATAGAATCGGAACAACATTGGTGGCCAGAACCTCGCGGAGGGGGCGTCTGGTCCCTCACGAAAGCCTGTCGTTTGAAGACGAACGATCCGAATTGGCGCCGTCTCGGTGTAATCTTGTCATTACTCGGAGTCCTTGTCCTATTGTCCCGTTCCTATGCGTTGACCAAGTCGAAAGGGCAGGATCGGTTCGATGCAAAGTCTCGAGGTGGGGAATTGTCTGGGAGTGGCCATGAAAGGATCGTCCGGATTCTCGACAAGATTCAGGGCGAAAGACGTTATGAACGGCTCTACTTCGGCGAGTCTGATGTCGAACAGGAAGAGCTTTCCCTGCCATCGATCCCGGTGAACATGGATCAGTTCGTCCGCGGCCGGATCGCGGTTGCCGACAGACGGCTCTGGCGAGGCCAGACAAAACAATGCCTGGAACACCTGCAAACGGCCTGGAAATGGTCCAACGAAGACGGCGCGGAACTGGACCCGCAACTCCGTCAGAAGCTCAGCTTCAAATTGGGGCTGGCCTATCTCCGTCTCGCCGAGAATGAGAATTGCGTCCATTGCAATAACGGGGAAAGCTGCCTTCTTCCCATCTCTTCCTCGGGCATTCATGAACGCCGGGAAGGATCTGAGCAGGCGATCGGATATCTCCTCAAATCCCTGGAACTGAACCCGGAAAATCACACCGCTCGGTGGTTGCTCAACGTCGCGAATATGACCCTGGGGCGCTATCCCGACGGTGTCCCCCAAAAGTTTCGTGTCGCTCCCCAGCACTTGGAATCCGAGCGCGACTTTCCCCGATTTCCCAACATTGCCATTGATGTCGGCCTGAACACCACTTCCCTCGCTGGCGGAATCGTGGTTGATGACTTCGATGGCGACGACGACCTGGATGTGATCACATCCTCATGGGGGGCCGGTGATCAACTCAAGTTCTTCCGAAATATCGATGGGCACTTTGCGGACGAGTCCGAAGAAGCCAACTTCACTGGGATCTACGGGGGGCTCAACCTTCTTCAAGCGGACTACGACAACGATGGAGATCTCGACCTGCTCGTGCTCAGAGGAGCCTGGTTCGGAGATGCCGGAGAGATCCCCAATTCGCTTCTGGAAAACGATGGCGCCGGCCGGTTTCGCGATGTCACGATCGAAAGAGGCCTCGCTGAGCCTGCCTATCCCACACAGACGGCGACATGGTTCGATTTCGATAACGATGGCGACCTGGACCTCTACGTCGGCAATGAGAACTTTCCATCTCAACTGTTTGAAAACAACGGAGCCCAAGGTTTTCGGGACATCGCGTCGCAGGCCGGAGTCGCCAATGGAGCCTTCACCAAGGGAGTGGTTTCTGGAGACTACAACGGCGACCGCTACCCAGATCTCTACGTCTCAAATTTCGGAGCCCCCAATCAACTGTTCCGAAATAACCAGGATGGCACGTTCACGGACGTCGCCGCCGATCTCGGCGTGACTGCTCCTATTGACAGTTTTCCCGTTTGGTTTTGGGATTACAACCAGGATGGACACCTCGACATCTTCGCCGCCGGGTACACGCTGGATATGCAATGTCTGGCCTATGAGTATTTCGATGTTCCATCTCCTGAGCCATTCAGCGCCCTCTTCGAGGGAACCGGGGGTGGAGAATTTCGCGAGGTCGCCGAACAACGCCATGTTCGAAGCCGCTTGCCTCCCATGGGAGCCAATTTCGGAGACCTCGACAACGATGGCTACCCCGACTTCTCTCTTGGCACGGGTGCCCCGCAGTACGAGGCGTTGATGCCGAACCTCATGTTCTGGAATGGCCAGGGAGAACGCTTCTGGGATGTCACGACCGCCGGGGGATTTGGACACCTTCAGAAGGGACACGGAATCGCTTTTGCCGACTTCGATAACGATGGCGACCAGGATCTTCTCACGGTCATGGGGGGAGCCTTCCCCGGGGATGCCGCCGTCAATTGTGTATTTCAAAACCCGGGGATGGGAAACCATTGGCTCACCGTCCGCCTCGTCGGACAACAGTCGAACCGTTCCGCGATTGGTGCCCGGATTTGTGTGGAAGTGATCGAGTCTGGCCAAACCCGACGCATCTATCACTGGGTCTCCAGCGGGGGCAGTTTCGGAGCCAATCCGCTTCGCTGTGAAATGGGTCTGGGCAAGGCGGACAGGATCGTGGGGCTGACCATTGACTGGCCCACAAGCGGCATATCACAAACATTGAAGAACGTGCAAATGGACCAATTCATCGAGATTCAAGAAAACCGGACCAACTGAAAACGCTCGACAGAAAACGGTTGCGACGCAAACAGCGAAGTCTTTGCCGAGCCAGAGATAAACCGGACTGCTACTCCACCCGGCTGGCATGCGGGTGCGCGTGTTCATAGGTTTCTCTCAGCCGGCGTGTGCTGACGTGCGTGTAAATCTGAGTCGTCGTCAGGCTCTTGTGGCCAAGGAGTTCCTGGACCGCCCGGAGATCCGCGCCGCCGTCGAGAAGGTGTGTCGCGAAGCTATGCCGGAGCGTGTGCGGGCTGGTCAAGGAACTGAGGCCCGTTTCCTTGAGATATTTGTCGATCATCCGGCCGATGCTCCGAGTGGTGAGCCGCCGTCCAAACTTGTTGAGGAACATCGCGTCGTGATCCTCGGCAGGGGCATCCGGATCAGGAGACCGGACAGTGAGCCAACGCTCCAGGGCTCGCGAGGCATAGGAGCCCACGGGAGCAATCCGTTCCTTCTTTCCTTTTCCGAACACCCGCAGGATGTTGGCCGTGCGATCCCAGTCGGAGACGTCGAGCGAGACCAACTCCGCGACACGCAGACCGGCGGAGTACAGCGTCTCCAGCATCGCCCGATCGCGAAGCCCCATTGGGTCGTTCGCCGGCGGAGCCTCCAGGAGGCTGGCCACTTGCTCAGACGTCAGGAAATGGGGGAGTTTTCGTCCAGTTCTCGGAGTCCGCAAGGCTTTGGCAGGATTGGCGGAGGTCAGGCCTTCGCGCGTGGTGTACCGAAAGAAGCTTCGGAGCGCAGCGAGTCTTCGGGCAATTGTCGTCCGGGCGTACTGGCACTCATGCAAATAGGAGACATACCCGCGAAGAATGCCGATGGTGATGTTCTCGGGGCTGGGGATCTCACCAACGCGATCTTCGAGGTAGTCATAAAAGCTGGCGAAGTCGTCGCCGTAGGACTTGATGGTCAGTTCGCTGGAATTGCGTTCCAGTTTGAGATGACGGAGAAACTGCTGAACGGCGCTCTTCACGTCTCGGACCTCATTCGAACATCAGCGAGCGGGGGCGTCAGCCCCCTGCGTCTTGCCGACTCCATCCGTTCCCAACGGTCCTTCGATCCTCCTTCACGCCGACCGACGAAACGGCCCATCGGTCGAGGGACCGGAACGGGACTCCGCCTGCATTCGGCGGACCTTCTGGCTCAACACGGCCGCGTCGTACCAAGTGAAATTCAATTCGGGATCCGCGGCGTACCGTCCCAATGTCTGGAGGAGTTCGCTGGCACTCTCTTCGTCATAAACGAAGATGTAGCGTTCGCCATCTTTGACGAGTGCAATCACGTTCAGGCAATCATCCACTCGGCACCCCCGGAATTGAGTTGTCGTCCCGACGCCCGCTCTGCGCAGCGAAACCCTCTGCTCCCGTTATCGTCGGGTGATGACGGCGGCAAACTTGGGAAAACTTCCGTTGAAGTGAATAACCCGACGGGTGAAACCGTGACCGGCAGCCAATTTCCGCAAAACGTCTCAGGCGAGACCAAAAAAGCCGAACGCGCGTCCTTGCAAACAACGCCGCCGACTGAGCAGAATCTCGCCATTCCAATCACTTTTCGTATCTGGCTCCTCAAATGACAGAAAACCTTGCCCTCCCTTCCGAATTTGAAACGGCAGGAATCGCCTGCGGTGTCAAAGCCTCTGGAAAGTCCGACCTCGCTCTGTTTGTATCCCGCCGGGATTGCGTTGCCGCTGGAGTCTTTACACAAAACCGGGTCGTTGGTGCGCCGGTGATCGTCTCCCGGGAGCGAGTTCCAGCGACCGGCGTTCGGGCGGTCGTGATCAATTCGGGAAATGCCAACGCCTGCACGTGCGAACGCGGCCTTAACGATGCCCGACGGATGACGGCTCTCGTCGCGGAGCAGTTCGATCTCCAAGAGACGCAAGTCCTCGTTTGTTCAACCGGAGTGATCGGCCATTTCCTGCCGATGGACAAAATTACCTCCGGAATTGCCCAGGCCGCTCGACAGCTGGGAGGCGATGGCGAACATCTCCAGGCTGCGGCGAAAGCGATCATGACCACGGACACCGTCCCCAAGGTGGTGACCCACCGTGTCGATGGGATCAACGCCACCGTGACCGGCGTCGCCAAGGGAGCCGCCATGATCGCCCCCAACATGGCGACCATGCTCTCCGTCATCATGACCGACGCCCCGCTGACTCAGGCAGACGCCCAAGCGATCTTGCAACGGTCCGTCTCCAGGACTTTCAACTGTATCTCCGTCGAAGGCCACACCAGCACGAGTGACACCGTTTTGTTGCTGGCCAACGGCGATCCGTCGGCGACTCTCTCCGATGAGGACCGGCAGTCCTTGGAAGACACCATCGAAAGGGTCTGTCGGGAATTGTCGCAGAAGATCATTCGAGACGCGGAGGGAGCGGAGCACTTTGTCACTGTCAAAGTCATGGGGCTCCCCACCGAAGAAGATTGCCACCAGGTCGCGAAGGCTGTGTGCGATAGCCCACTCGTGAAAACGGCTATTACCGGCAACGATCCCAACTGGGGCCGCATTGTCTCCGCCGCTGGGTATGCGGGGGTCCCCTTTCAGGAGAGCGACCTGTCGCTCATCGTCAACGGAGTCGTTCTTTATGAAACGGGCCGGCCGCTCGATTTTGACGATGCTGCCGTATCGGCGTCCATGAAGACCGGAGAGGTCACCATGGAACTCCGCTTCCGACTTGGCACAGCCGAAATCACATGCTGGACTTGCGACCTCACGGCCGAGTACATCAGGCTCAATGCGGATTATACGACGTAAGAGTAAAGGGAAGAGGTCGGAGGTCAGGGGGGAGCAGGAGCAGTGGAGCAGTCAGGACATGGGTGGCGCTTTGGGGCGTTCGCTGGAAGGAAACCTACCGCTAGGCCAGGATTCCATCCTGACAAAAACAAGTTAGAAACCTGTTCTACCTAGCTTGTTTGGTACGCTCTCATCCGCCGCTCGCCTTAGTGCGCTCTCAACCCACGGCCTCCGGCC
>JAGQQQ010000341.1 GCA_020426125.1 Planctomycetaceae bacterium | reverse complement strand
TTTCGGAGTCAAAAGGATGTGCCGGTTCCAGTTCCGATAGCCGGGAGTCCAGCGGGAAATGGAAGCGAAGTCCGTGTTCCCATTCCAAGTGCTAATTCGGATCGGACATCGACGATTGACGGACTGCGAACGCTCTCGCTGGCGCAGTTGATCGATCTCGAGATCGCCTGTGGAGAAGCGAATCTGAGGCGAACGCATAAGAACTGGGCCGATGTGGTGGAGTTGATCGCCGTGAACGGACTCGACAAATCGTTTGCCCGCCGTTTACATCCATCTGTTCGGAACGCCTTCAAACAGCTGGTGGATCGCGCAAGAAGTTGATTGGGGTGATTCCCATTCGTTGTTCCGAGTTAATGAAAGAACAATGGTGACTCGCCATTGGGGCTACGACGACGCATCAGCGAATTCTCAAGCAGACTCATGGTTTCAAAGACGGATCAATGCCCATCATTGGAGAGACCGATTGCATGAGGTCTTCACAGAGACAAGATGATCAACGACAGCCGGGTTGGCCTCAGGAAGATTCCGACTCTCCAGCGGTTGGCGGAACGGCATCGTCGAGGGAACTCGGGCCTTTGCAGAAGTATCGGCGTACCAGTTCCTCACGGGGTGGAGGGGCCAGGGGAGTCAGAATGATCAGGGCAATCAACGACGAGCCGAGTCCGACAATCACCGGAGAGAACCCGAACAAGTCATAGGGGCGGGTGAATTCCCCATAGACCTGCCAGCCGATCAAGTGCATCAGCAGGTGCATGCCAAATCCGCCCAGCATCGCCCCCAGACAGCCGAGCAGGTTCGCACGAGGCCAATACAGGGCCGCCACGACCGGGACGAGAAAGCAGGCGGCGAGTCCGCTTCCGACATAGACAATAATATCCTGAAGAAACCGGGGAGGATTGATGGCAAACGCCAAAGCCACACTTCCGACGATCAGGGTCGTCGCATAGCTGAGGCGCTTGATGGTTTTTTCGGTCGCATCGGGATCGACGTTACGCTGGTAGACATCCCGAACGACGGCTGACGAAATCACCAAAAGATAGCTGTCGACAGTTGACATCACCGCAGCAAATGGCGCCGCGATGAGAAACCCGGCGAGCCAGCCATGCCCCGCGTTCTCGGTCACGGTCACCGCGAGAGCCGGCATGATTTTGTCGGCTTCATTCTCCATTCCCGGCAACAGAATTCGGGCATAGCAGAAGATAATCACCAACGGGAAGTAGATCGCCCCGTAATAGACGGTCACGGCGATGATCGCGCTTCGGAGAGTCTTTGCGTCTTTGAAGGCCATCAGGCGGACCATGTATTGCGGCTGTCCCGTTCCGGAAATGGCCCACATGAAGAAGAAGGAAATGGCCAACCCCAAAGGGAGGAACCCCGCGTCCGATGCGGGAACATCCGCTTCGGGCGATGGCAGGTTGGGAGCCGGTCCCATGACGTATTGTCCCGGCTGGTCCGCCTGAGCATAGCTGTGAAACTCTCCGAGTTCGGCAATGAGAAGCGCGGGCTCGTTCGTTGGTGGCCAGGTCGCCACGTTTGTCTCGGCGGTGTCCGGTCGGGTGGTCGGCACCCCGGCTTCAATCAACTGGGTTTTGAGGGTTTCCATCCGCTCTTGAGCGTAAGGCCGTTCGAACCGCTGCATCTGCCGGGCAATTTCTTCTGGTGTGCGAATGCCCACAAATTTGACCTCGGAGACACGCTGGACACCTTCAGGAATTGTCAACGTGCCACTCAGCCGGTACAGCCAGACTTGTTCTGTCTGATCCACCGTCCGGAACCAAAGGTCCGAGGTGCTGATTGCCTTCGTCGGTGCGTTCGGCAGCACAATGGTCGCCGTGCCCAGACGCGGGGGAAGCATCCGGGCCATTTCGTGAGTCGCCTGATTCATTCCCCCGACCTGGGACAACACGAGAGGGAGCAGAATGATGATTCCGACAACCATCACTATTCCTTGCATGACGTCCGTCCAGACGACGGCATGAAACCCCCCGTAGGTTGTGTAAAAAATGACGGCGATTCCGAAGAGCAACAGGCAGGTCAGGTATCCGGCATTGACTCCCTCAAAAACGGAAGCATTGGCCATTGAGATTTCTACACCGGATCGCAGTACGCGAAAGAAGGTGGAATCCTGCAGCAGAGTTTGCAGCAACACACTTCCGGCCTTGAACTGAGCCACGAGATTAAAGCCGAGGAAAAAGATGATCAAAACGGTGGAAATCAGGCCGAACGCACGACTGTCGAACCGGTCGCGCAGGACATCGGGAACGGTGATTGCCCCGGTCTTTCGAGCGACCTGATTAATCCGCTTGCCCAGGAAGCCCATCGTGCAGATGGGATAGACCATATAACTGGCGATCCACAAAGCGAGAATCCAACCGTGCGTGTAAATCTTCGCCGGGAATCCTGTGAATGTTCCGCCCGAAGCACTTGTCGCCGCGAAGGTCAAGGCGAATGCCCAGACGCCGAGCCCCCGGCTTCCCAGGAAGTACTCGCTGAGAAAGTGCCGCCCCTGAAGCAGGCGATTGGCCATCGCCGCGATCACAAACACTGCGACTGTGTAACCAAGAAATGTCCAGACCGCCGCGCTGGAAGTGCGGACGGCCAAAAGGGGAAGGTCAAAGGATTCCATGATGTGATCCGATCGCGAAGGCGGGAGAAACGCAAGGAGGGAATGAGCGGCGGCGATGCTAAGGGATTGAGAGCGTTACTCCGAATCCGCCTCATCTCCAGCATGTCCCAGATCGTCATCGCGAATGACAAACAGACAGATGAGGATGGACAGGATTCCGCATGTGATCCAGGGAACCGCCACTCCCCAGGTGACCCACGCCGGCATCCCCCAGACGAGCCTGAGATCCTCTGGGTTGGACAAAGTCTGGTATCCCCTCAAATAGCAGTAGGGAACCGTCCAGAAGAAACTCAGACCCCAGAGCAGTAGGATGAGCAGAGCTTCTCGACGGGAATGCAGATAAACCGGATCATCGTGCGGTTGATTGGCCATATTAATCGTTCCCGGAGTCAACTGTCGAAACTGTGGTAACAGACGAGAGTCGGAGATTCAACGACGAGGGGCGATTTCCGTTCATCCCTGTGCCAGAAATTATCTGGATGGGAGGAATTCCCAATCTTACTTCTCGGGAACGGGGATCCCCATAGAACGACTCATTCCGGATGGAGCCATCTGCAAATGGGAAGAGACCGAAGAACGCATGTTTCGGGCATCCAGCCATCTTCGCGAGGCAACGGAGACAAAGGCGTCGATGTCCGTGTTACCATTTCTCGACGGGGCCTCCGGGGACGGGGATGTGCATGTCCGGAAGCAGGCCGGATCGGTTTCCGCCGACGGGGCCGGCTTCGCGGATCCGGGCGATGGCCTCGCGGACCTCGTCCAGCGACTTTGCCAATTGGAATTCATGACGCAGGCTTTTGTGGACCCGCATCGCTTTGAGATACCAATGCCCCATTTTCCGAAACATCCGGATCGCCCGGTTGGTCCCGACCTGTTCCCGGAGATGGCTGAATTGCAGTAGCATGAGTTCGAGCCGGTCTTCAAAGTTCCCGGCGGGCGCGCAGTCTCCGGTGATTTCCCATTCGACGAGTTGACGGAAGATCCATGGGTTGGCGAGCGCCCCTCGGCCGATAGAGATCCCGTGACATCCCGTTTCCTGAAACATCCGCTCCGCGTCGGCGACATTGAGGATGTCTCCGTTTCCAATTACCGGGATTTTCTCGACGGCTTCCACAACTTGCCGAATACCGTCTCGATTCACGTCTCCCTTGAATCCCTGTTCGCGGGTTCGGCCATGGATCGCAACCGCGACAACGCCGACCTGTTCGAATTCCCTCGCAAAAAAGGGAGCCGTCAGCTGGGAGTCATCCCAACCCAGCCGCATCTTGACGGTCACCGGGATCGACACCGCCTCGACCACCGCACGGACCAGTTCCAGAGTCGAGTCTGTCGCACACATCATCGCGGAGCCGGCTCCGTTTCCGGTGATCCTGGCGACGGGGCAGCCCATGTTAATATCAATCGAATCGACACCGTATTCCTCAAGAAACTGCGCGGCGTCAGCCATCTCCTGTCGATCGGGGCCAAAGATCTGCACAGCATACGGACTGTCTTCAGCACAAGTTTCGATTAACTGCATCGACTTGGGGCTGCGTTCCAAGAGGCCCCGTGCACTGACGAGATCGGTCGTGCAAAGCCCCACGCCCCCGAGGCGACGTACGATTCGGCGAAAGGGGAGGTTTGTAAACCCCGCCAGCGGGGACAGCAGATAACGAGTCGGGAGACGCAACGATCCGTAGAACAACGGTTGTGGGGCAGTCGCCGTCTGCAGAGGCTCGTTCTTCTCGGGGTTCGTCGCGTTGTGACTCATGATTCCATGGCTGAAAGTCAACTCGAAATACCGAAACACATTATCGTCCGGCGGGCGACGATAAAACGGGACAACTGCTTCCGCCGACTGTTTCGAGCCGTCGCGGGTTAAATTTCCAATTCGGACTTCACGGCCCGAAACTGTTCAACGGCAAACTCTAATTGCTGTCGTGAGTGGGCGGCCGACATCTGCGTGCGGATTCGTGCCTTCCCCTGCGGGACGACAGGATAGGAAAACCCTGTCACATAGATTCCCCTTTCCAGGAGTTTCTCGGACATCTTCCCAGCGAGCACGGCGTCGCCCAACATGATGGGAACAATCGGATGCTCGCCCCGCAACACGGTGAACCCGCTGTGTTCGATCGCTTCTCGAAAGTAGGCGGTATTCTCCCGGAGGCGTTGCCGCAGCTCGGAGTTTGCCGAAATCAATTCAAGAGCTTTCAACGAGGCCCCGACAATCATCGGAGCGAGGGAGTTCGAAAACAGATACGGACGAGACCGCTGCCGGAGCCAGTCGACGATCGCCTGCCGACCTGAGGTGTAACCACCGCTGGCTCCTCCGAGAGCTTTCCCGAGCGTCCCTGTGATGATGTCGATGCGTTCGGAGACGCCGAAGTGTTCGGGAGTTCCGCGACCGTTGTCGCCAATAAAACCGACCGCGTGGGAGTCGTCCACCATCACGAGCGCATCGTATTTGTCGGCGAGAGCACAAATGTCCGGAAGGTTGGCGAGATAGCCGTCCATGGAGAAGACTCCATCGGTGGCAATCATGCGGAACCGGGCGGACTGGGTCTCCTTGAGTTTGGCCTCCAGATCGGTCATGTCATTGTTTTTGTAACGGAACCGCTGAGCTTTACAGAGTCGGATCCCGTCGATGATGCTGGCGTGGTTCAATTCATCCGAGATCACGGCGTCTTCCTTGGTCAACAGCGTTTCGAAGAGACCGCCGTTGGCATCAAAACAGGACGAGTAGAGAATCGTATCGTCGGTCTGGAGAAAGTGGCTCAGGGAATGTTCCAAGTCCCGGTGAATCTGTTGCGTCCCGCAGATGAATCGAACGGAAGCCATCCCATATCCCCAACGATCCAACGCCTCGTGGGCCGCCTGGACAATCTCAGGATGGTCCGCCAAACCGAGATAGTTGTTCGCACACAGGTTCAGAACGGTGCGGTCCCCGGGAACCTGGATTTGCGCATTCTGTGGCGACTGAATCAGCCGTTCGGACTTCTCCAGTCCTTGTTGACGGACGTCGGCGAGTTGTTCTCGCAAATGGTCGTTGAATCGCTGGCTCATGACCTCTCCTCTGGGCTTGTCGAAGGGATTCATTGTGTGGGACAAAGGCCCTTCCGCCAAGGAACTCCCGGGCCAATTTCGGTCCGGTCCCGACGATCATTCACGACGCGCGCAATGGGAGGCCCCGAAACCCTTGCCCCGAATCCCGATCGACGACGTCCCCTTCGACTCTCTGCGACCAAGCCGCTTGAAGATGTGGAATGCGCAACGCGCGTCAAAACGTGGTGAACATCAGAATCTGCGTCGCCCGTTTGAGCCAGCTCCGTTCTTCATCGGTGACGCGCTCAACACTCAGCATGTATTTCGTTTTGGCAAAGATCTGCGAGACGAAGAAGCGCTGGGAGTTGGAAAGGGCGTAGCGGCCCCCATCATCGGCATTCAGCAGTGTCGAGACCACGCGATGGACCGCTTGGGCCTCTTCAAGATTGTGGTACTCGGCTGGTCGCCAATGAATGTCTTCCTCTGAGTCGCCGAGGGTCTGGATTGTTCGCAGGATGTGCGTGGAGATTCTGGCTGTTTTGTCGAAGTCGATCTTGTCGAGGGTGTCCCTGGGGGTGTGATAGTCCGGGGTTTCACCCGTCGAGTAGAACAGAAAGGGAATCCGCTCATCCCGAAACGGGGCGTAATCGCTGCGAGGGCCCACGTAGTCCGTTCCCAGAGGTGCCAACTCCAACTTGTCTGGCAGGGGAACATGGTCGATCGCATGCCGCACTGCGTGGGAATGTTCGGCTCCCATAATGAAAACTGTCTGTGATTGGAGTCCACCGAGAGAACGGCCAATCATATCTGCGGTGACGCACAGCTTGATCTGATCAAGGGGAATTGGAGAATGGGCCACGAACCACCGTGATCCCCAGAGCAGTTCTTCTTCCCGGTCAAAGGACACAAAAGCGACACTCCTTCTCAAAGGACTTTTCGCAATCCGTTCGGCGACTTCCAGCAACATGGAAACGCCAGAGGCATTGTCGTCCGCTCCTGGATAAATTCTTCCCCGGATGACACCGAGATGGTCGTAATGGGCATTGACGACAATCCATTCTTGTCGCAATTGAGGATCGGTTCCTTGGACAAAGCCGCCGAGGTTCTGGCCTTCGTAGTTGTCGGATCCGTCGTCCGGGTCCCGATTGGGAAGCCATTGCCACCAGGAGTCCTCTGGAAACAACGGCTGGAGTCCATATTCTTGGAACCGAGCAAGGATGTAATCCCGGCTTTCCTGTTTTCCCCAAGTGTCCCGGCCGCGACGGTCGGGACTCGCGAGGTACTCCAGATGGGGCCGCACATCGCCTGCGGCAACAGCCTCCCCCTCCACATCCTCGGCTTGAATCGATGCGATCAAGATCAGGCTCAACACGAGGAATGAGAAGGTGGATCGAATGAGGATGGCAGCGAATTGTTCCAACGTCGAGTCCCTCAACTTCGTGGTTTCAGCGGGTCGGCACATCGGTCTTGTCAAATGTCGAGTCACGTAGTCAACCCTATCCCGAACCCCGAATCACTCGCGGTCTTCGAGAGTTGTCTTCATGGGGGCGGACTTCACTGGATGAGGCGAAAAGGCCGCGTCCCCTGTCGATTGTGCCGATTCTGACGAGAATTCCTGTTGTAGTATCCGCGAGAAGCCGATCAAAGAACAGGTCTGAATTGTGACCTCCACCAGCTGACCATGTAGGAAGCCGTGGAAAAGCGGCACTCCCGATCGGGGAGAAGGAGAATCTTGAATGACTAGGCGCATCCTCTTTGCCGGTTTGTGCGCGATCGCATGCCTGGCATGCTGGGGGACCTCCGCGACACAGGTCGAGGCGGCTCCTCCTGGACAACCGACCAACTGGCAGCGGTTCTACTATTACCCGTATGTCTACTACCCGCACAACTTCCAGCAGCTGCCGGAAAGTTACGACCACATGTACTATCGGTATCCGGTTCAGAAGCAGATCCCGGTCTACAACAAAGACTGGCACAACTTCTATCCCAGCAAACGCCCCTACCATGCCGGGCACCACTTCATCCTGGATGTCTTCTAGGTTCCGGGGGCGATGAGTCAATGAGGGAGAGGGGATTGATAACCCGCTTCGGGGAACCGAAGTGGGTTATCGACGTTGGATCGATTCCCATTTCGCATCCATTCTTTTGGGGCCGTTTGCTGTCGTCTCCCCTGGAAATCTCCCATCAACACGCGACGAATTCCGGGAATCTGCCTGACTCCGCGAGACCCGTCCTTTGTTCCCCATCCACAACGCTCTACAATAATCCGAGCGGCAGCCCTGTCGAATCAATTTCGGTGGATGCCTTGTCGATTTTCCCCCGTTCGTTTGACGATTGGGAGCGACGCTGCTTGATGGTTGCAGTTTGATCTGCACACCTTCAAAACTTGCAGCGAGGGTGCGAATTGTGTTTGAGGAAGGGAAACGCGTGTCCGCGACAACAGTAATGACATTGGAAGAACTTTACGAGGAATTCGACTTCCTGGGGGACTGGGATGCACGAGGAGACTTCCTCATCGACCTCGGCTTCGAACTTCCCAAACTTCCGGATGAGGCAAAGACGGATGAGAACAAGATCAAACGATGCCAGAACAATGTTTGGATGACACTGGCTCTTAACACGTCAGCGTCTGCCCCTTCAATCGAGATTTCGGCCCAAAGCGATTCTTATTTCGTTAACGGATTGATTGTCGTGTTGCTGGCAATGTTCCAAGGAAAAACTCCAGAAGAGATTCTAAACGTCGATGTTAAGCAAGTGTTGAGCAAACTCGGGCTTGACCGTCAAGTACTTGCAAGTCGAAAAAACGGTCTGTTCGAGATGGTGACCCGTATCCGCGAATTCGCCGCCCATGCCCAGACGGCGCTCGACGCCGCCGAGTCGTAAACGACGAATCTTTGTCGACGAGCCCGGAGGGCTTCTGCTAAACGGTTGAGTCCCCCATGTTTGATGTCTCCGCTGTTCGTGAGCAATTCCCGGTGTTTGGGAAAACCCTGCCCAAGGGGTACCCCGTCACCTATCTTGACACCGCCGCGTCGGCGCAAAAGCCACGTGTTGTCATCGACGCGGAGCGATACGTCTGTGAAGACCATTACGCGAACGCCTATCGTGGTGTCTATCGCTTCGGAGCACAGATCGATGAGGAACTTGAGGCCTCCCGGGAGGCCGTCCGCCGTCTGATTGGGGCGGAGAGCACGGACGAAATCGCCTTC
>JAGQQQ010000340.1 GCA_020426125.1 Planctomycetaceae bacterium | reverse complement strand
CTCCCGGTCAAATGCGTCCCCCGAATTGGTTCTCTCAACCGTTTCGACTTCCCGGCCCTCAATCCGAATCGTAATCTGAACGTTCACGGGACTCTCCTCGGGCATTCCAGGTTCCAAACCTCAGGAATCAAATACTCACCAGGGAGGGTCCCCTTCCACACACCCGTACCGCCACAGTTCAGCGACCACACCCCACGCGGATTGAATGAGTCTCATCCACTTCTGATTTTGTGATCGGCGGCTCTATAATAATCGGTCCATCCGATTTCGCTTTCGAGGAAGACTCCCGAGATGATTCAGCGCAGCATGACCGCCGAGGAATTTGCTCAGAACCGGTATGACCTGCCGGATGCAGGGCAATGGTCCGAACTGGTTCGCGGAGTGCCGGTCGCGGGGGAGGCGCCCGATCTTGACCATGGGACCATCGTCCTCAATTTTTCGAAAGCGCTCTCCGCGTACGTCCACGAGACAGAAAACGGCTACCCCTGTTTCGACCTGGGACTGAAAGTCGAGTCCGCTCCGGACACCGTCTTCTTCCCCGCCATCAGCTATTTTCTGTCCGGAGCAAGGTTCGCCGAACAGGACCAGGACTACACCACGACCGTTCCGGGTCTGGTGATCGAACTGCTCACGACCGCCGACCGGCGCCGGCAGATCAGCGAGCGGATTACCGCCTATCAGACGTTTGGCATTGCGTCGGTCTGGCTAGTGGATCCGCAGCAACGGACCGCCCATGTCGTGAATCGCGCTGCCGCCATTCCCCTACGGGTGACGGAGTTCGAGACCTTACGCGGCGACCCGATCCTGTCGGGGTTTTCCATCAAAGTCGCGGAGTTGTTCGAAGAGCCGGAGTGGGCGAAGAAGTAACAACGCTACGCGATTTGCTTGTCGCTCGACACAGGGGACTGACGTCCCCCGCTCGCCTATCGCTCGGTCGTTAAGTCTTCGTAGTTGGGACGACTCACATGCACCCGAATCGGACCTAGGGGAGCGGCGGCTTCGCGGGTGTTCAGAACGAGTTGCTCTCCGGCGACGCGGACATCAGAGATGCGCAGCGAAGGCGGGGAGTTGAAGCTGATCACGGGCAAACGCTCGAACCCCCCTTCCGACGAGCGGTCCATTGCCAGTTCGATGGTCGTCTTGTCAGGATAGGTGAGTTCGAGCCGCAAGTCGTTGGCGGCGGTCTTGTCCATCTGGGACCAATCCCCACTCAACGTGTACCGGAGATCGTGAAACCCATTCCCGGCAAAGATCTGCGGAGCTGGCAGTTTCTCCCCTCCAGCGTACACCTCCAATTTCGCGAGATGGAGTTGCCATGCATGCCCGACGCGGAGCGTTAATTCATCCCGGCCAATCGTTGTTCGTGGGAACGCCTCCAGGGACGCGAGAACATTGTTCACCACGACGGGGGACAACCGCTCCGTCCCCACCAGCGATGCACATCTCAGCAGCACGGGCGCTGGCAACATGGCCACGGCTTCTGGCTTGTTGAGGAGAGCCAATAACTTTTCATCCTCACGTGCAAAGTAGTACAGCGACGCGAGGAACACGGTACTGCGACGCTGTTCGAGATCGACATCGAGGTTCCGCAGAATCGCGTCCTCTGCGTCGGCGTATTGGCCATGTCGCTGGAGAATCCTCGCGGCGACGAGATTGGCTTCCCAGACTTCGGTCGAGTAGTAGAGGGACTTCTGAGCCGAGGCGACGGCGGTATCCCGTCCCAGATAATCTTCGATCGCCGCGACGTTGGCCGTCGCGGTGGCGAGCATGTCGTCTTTGCGAAAGTGTCCTTTGCCGAGGCGTTCAAGCCGGTAGTAGACATCGAGCGCCTCGGTCAGTTGGCCGAGTTCTTGCTGAGTACGAGCTTTGTAATACCAGAACGGCGGATATGCCTGCATGAACGGTTCCATCCGCCCGAGGACGCGCAATCGCACCTCGGCGTCTTCTTCCCGCATCGCGACTTCGAGTTGATCGAGGTCATCCCCTCGAACTAACCAGCGGTCGGGAATCTCTTTCTTGCGTGCCATCTTCCAGAACGTGTCCAGAAACTGGTTCGACCGCTGCATGACGGACGACATACGGGTCTTGTCGATCTTGAGGAGGTCGATGTCCCGTTGGAAGGCCTTATTGCGGTAGTCCCACCAACCATTGGCCCCGGACCGGACCGCGTTGCCAAACTGAGCGGTGAGCAGATCGGTTCCAAAGGCAACCGCGTCCCAAGTGACCTGACGGCGGATCGCCGATTTGTGGTGCTTCTGGTAGAGATTCCGTTCCTGTTCGTTGATCCCCATCTGAGAGATCTCATCCAGCACCGACGAATAGAGTTCCATCACTTCGGTGTCATCGAGCTGACTCAGGTTGAGATTGTTGAGAATCTTTTCCTGTTCCTCATTCATCACCGCAGGAGTCGGCGACTGCCGGATACGATGGAACGAGGCTCGGCAGTAGTTGAGGGCGACCGCGGTCGACAACGCTTCCTGATAGTCCGGGTGAAACGGATCATCTTCTGGAGACGGCTTAAAAACGGACGTAGGCTCCGCTGATTCCGCGGACTCCACATCGGCGATCGGTTCCTCGGCGAATGCGGTGGCGGTCACCAGAACGGTCGCCCAGAGGGCGAATTGGCTGCGATGGATGAACTGTTTCATGGCTGACATGGCTGTGATTTCCCCGCATTCTCAGAAGGAGCCTCGCTCCGACCTCCGCGTGACCGATGTGAAAACGGTTGACGTGGAATTCCGAGCGTTGGCACCTCCTCCAATCTACTTCTCCTTGGGCAGGAGCCAATCCGAGGAGTCGCAGTTCGCATGCCCAAGTCAGGAAAAGCGACTCTTGAAGCAGTTAGCGAAACTTTGCCGCCAGCGGCCATATCACACAGGTTCCCCGATCACCGTGTTTTGCCCAGATTAGTGGCAGATTCAGCCGGTCGGCGTTCGCCGAGTACGAACTTTCGCTGATTCTCCTTGACGAGCTGCTGGTCGCCACAGCGCAATGACGAAGTCCTCGCGCTAAAAGATGAGAGAACTTGCAATCGAGACGGCCTCGCATTGCAGATTCTACAACGGACGCGAGGCGAAGATGGGGTGCGGCTTACCGATCGGCCTTGGTGTAGATCTCGTTCACGCTCGCCTCGATGGTCTGGCAGAGGCCTTCGAGGTCCAGGTCATCCTCGTCGAGTCCAAACGGCTCTTCCACGTGCTCGGCGACGGTTTCCAACCCGATCATAAAGTACGCCACGATAACCGTCAGCGGGATTGTCCAGACGCCGAAATCATTCGAGATCCCCCACGGAAAGGTCGCCAGAAAGAGAAACACACATTGCCGGGCAAAGATGCGATAGGATCGAGCGATTCGCGTTTTGCGGATTCGTTCGCACCCTCCACAGATGTCCAGAAACCGCCGGAGTTCCTCATCGATCGTGCGAAGTTCTTCCCCATCGATCTGGCCAGAGTGCTTCCACCGACGGACGATGCCATAGAGTTGTCGCACGATTTCACTGGGGGCATGAACCGGGCGATCCCCATCAAAGACGGCGTAACGACTGGTGTCGACGCCGTCGCGCAGATGGTCTTTGAGCACGGGAGGAAACTGGACGATCAACTCGCGGCTCCGTTCGCGAAACTCATCCTCCGCATGCACCAGGATGTTGATCTTCACCGCCAGATTTCGGCACGCATTGACGAGTGCTCCCCAGAGCGTCCGAGCCTCCCACCATCGGGCGTAGGCGGTATTCGTTCGAAAGACAAGCAACCAGCCGAGAACCAGCGTCAACGCCGCATGAATTTCAGCGGGGAGGTCAGCAATCGCCTGGTACCGGGAATACTCCTTCAAGGTCGGCAGAACAGCATACAGCCCCACGAGCATGGCGTACGCTGCCACATGCAGCAGCGTCCTGCTGTAGGCAATCGGCGTGACGATTCCTTTTTCGGACATGGTTTGGCAGGATTCTATGAGGGCGAAGCGAGCATCTGCTGGATTTGGACTGAGCTCGATTCCCGGTGACTTTGAGGAAGTGGAAGGCCCCGTCAACTGTAGCAGATCCCATACTGACACTGTGACGCGAACCCCGTCTTCTTGAGATGTGTCGGACAAATGTCGTTGAGGCGTCGGGTCGCACGAATCCAGGGACAGGGTACTTACGCTCCCCGCTCGCCGCTCGCCGTGGAGTCTTTTTGAACTTGGGGTAACACGAGATGCCCATGTTCTCAGTTCATGAGCAATCGATGGAAATTTCTCCCATGACCACCAAATCCTCCAACAACCCGAGCGACATTCTTTCGAGAATCACCTCAGACAGCCGCTACACGGAACTTCTCGACTGGGGCGAGCCCCGTCCGGGACATCCGGAAGGAACGGTTCGCGCACACATCGCGGAGTTGGAAGGAAATCTCGCACGCCTGTCGGACCGTCTCACCGAGGACGAGCAGTCCAAACTCCGGCTATTGATCCATACTCACGACACCTTCAAGGGATCGGCCCAACCGGGAGTGGCGATCACGCATCCCCAAAGTCACGCGTCGTTGGCCCGGGCATTCCTCGAGGAGTTCTGCGACGACGACGATCTTCTGGCGATGGTCCAGTACCACGACGAGCCCTATGCGTTGTGGAGACAGTTTCGCCAGAAAGGCACGTACTCCGCCGGACGAATGGACGGACTGATCGCGTCCATTCACGATTGGGATCTGTTCCTGGCCTTCAATCTGGTCGACGGCTGCACGAAGGGAAAAGACCGCAAACCGATTCGCTGGTTTCTTCAAGAGCTTGGAAACCGCGTTTCAAGCAAGTGGTCCGAACAGGACATTCTTTAAAACGAATAGGCTTCGCGGATCCCGCGCGCCCGACTCGGCTTCTCCCGAATTGTCTCGTCATGACTGCTTCCCAT
>JAGQQQ010000339.1 GCA_020426125.1 Planctomycetaceae bacterium | reverse complement strand
CACTTATTGATCGCCCGGTCCTAAGTTGGGTGTTCAATATCCCATGGCCAACAGAAGTTTACTCTACGGCGGCTTTGTCACCAACGAGTTCTTTCAAACGGGACCAGAACTCGGTCACATTTTCTTTGGTGATTTTACGGGCGGGGACATCCAGAAAACCCCCTTCGGGTAGAACGGACTCGTCGTCCCGAGCCAGGCCGGCCAGGATCTTGACCGATTGGTATCCGTACTCATACGGATTCTGAACGACGGTTCCATAACAGTGTCCGTCTTCAATGGCTTGAAGCGTTTCGTCTGCCTCGTCGAATCCCACGAGTTGCACTTTGCCGAGTTTGTCGGCGCCTTTCAGGGCTTCAAGCATATAGGGAGGGTTGTAAGCAAACAGGCCAACCATGCAGCCGAGGTCGGGATAGGCG
Organism: Planctomycetaceae bacterium; assembly: GCA_020426125.1. Taxonomy (GTDB): domain Bacteria; phylum Planctomycetota; class Planctomycetia; order Planctomycetales; family Planctomycetaceae; genus HKST-UBA70. Next base: position 2,470 of record JAGQQQ010000339.1, on the reverse strand, counting down.
GCGAGGGCATCCTCCGCAACCGCTTTTGCGTTGGAGAAGTTGAACCCATCTGTTCGCGTTCCCAAGATGGAGTATTTCTCGCCTTCGATGACACCGTCCGCCGGATCCATTTCTCGGTCGGGATCAACGGGGCGATCAAGAAGCTCATCGATCAGACCCTGACGGCGGAGACGGGCGTTCTCCTGCTCCAACCGTCCGACGAAGATCATCACGGACCCGCCATCCGGCAAGGCGTCCTTCACCAACTCCCCGCACATCCGACCCGCCGTGTAGTTGCTCATCCCGACATAACAAATTCGATCGGACTTGGGGGCGTCGGAATCGTGCGTGATCAGGTTCGTATTCTCCGCACAGGTGTTGAGAATGTCGGTCTGGTTTTCGGGGTCAATCGGGCTGACGGCGATGCCGTCGATTCCGCGAGCGAGCGCTTCTTCGAGCATCCGCTTCTGGTCGGCGACTCCATCCGGCGGCATGAGCACGTCGACGTCGCATTGCAGGTCTTCCCCCGCTTTCTTGGCTCCCGCTTCGGCGATGACCCAGAAGGAGGCAATTCCGTTGGTGACGTAGGCCACGTGGGGGCGTTCGCCATCAAAACCCCCGCTGGGCGTGGAGCCGGTTGTCGAACCTGAGACGCCGCCCCCTCCTTGGGGTGTTTCGCCAGGACAACCCCAGAACCCGACGAGACACACCGACAACAACAGAAACCAAGCGCGACTTCGAAACATGAACGTGTTCCTCAATACCAGGATCGGCCTGCGCGATGGGACAACGCCGGACCGTCAGAATCTTTTTGGTGACGTCCCCCTGGGGAACATGAATACATCATTGAACGCCAATAGGAACTTCCGACGATAGAAAGGCCGCCTGCGGAAGTCAATCAGCACGATCGGGAGCTTCCAGGGTGTCCAGCACGGCAGGAAAGATTCCCTGAAAAGCCTTCCCATTCCCCCAATCTCGAACGGGGGACGACGCTATTCGTCTGGCTGGTCCTGATCACCGTCGTGCCACTTCATGGCCTGGTTCATCGGTTCGATCCGCAGGACAACGATGCCGTTTTGAAAGATGCGGACCGTTCCCGTCGATTCGGAGACGGTGATCGAAATCGCCTTCGTCGCTTTCGAGATGGCCGCCGCCGCCCAGTGCCGGGCTCCGAGTCCCTTGGACAGAGTGATGTCTTCCGCGTTCGCATTCAGCATTCGTCCCGAGGCCATGACGCAGCCATCAGATGAGATGATGAATGCTCCGTCCATCAGAGCGATTTCTTTGATGCTCTCGCGGACCCGGGGGCTCGAGATCATCCGTTCCTTTTTGGAATATCCTTTGAACGGGTCGTGAATCCCCTCATGGGAAAAATCGAGCACCTTGCGATGGTTCCCCACCACAAACAGCGTGCCGACTTTCTTGCTTTCGCGGCCTTCGCGACCAATTTCAACCGCGAGGTCCACCACCCGACGCAACGTCGTCAGCGGGACCTGCGTTTCCAGACGCTGCAGGTCACGCGCCGTGAGGCGAGCCAAGCGTTCGCTGAGGTTGATGATGCTGAGGGTGTCGATCGTGTCGCGTTCATACCCCGCGTACAAAGCGACGACGCGGTCCCCGGTTTTCACATGATTGTCGGCAATCGCCTCCACAAGTGCCTGGCTGACCTGGACGTGCCGCGATTGTGGTTCGGGAATCAACGGCACCATCGGGATGCCGTCTTCCTTGGCAAGCTCTTGAACGTCCTGCACCGGAGAGGCCACGATCAGCGGAGTTTGCTTCAGAAGGGATTTGATCTCCTCGAAGTCGTACTCCATTTCCGTTAGCAGCAGGACCGCGTGGGCGTCGGATTCCAAAGCCATCCGCCGAGCCTGCTTGATCAGGCTGGTCAGCAGCGGTGACAGATGGGTCCTCGCCATAAGGTATCATCCAATTGGGGAACCATTTTGGAAAACAGAACCCCTCACCCGCAGATCACCCGCCGGTGTTCGTTGTAAGAGCTAATTTCGTTTGAGGTTGCGACTTCTGGCAGTTTATCGTCGAAAAGGCACTCGTCAATGGTACCCGATGATGTCGGAGCCGATTGCGATGTTTGCCGATGTGGACTTTAATGCGGTGTCGCTGGGGTGAGGAAATCGGTTGACCCGCAGGGGGTGTTGTGGAATGCTGGGTTTTCCGTTCTGGGCGGCAGTGAGTTGCGAATTTCTTAGCTTTTTTACCCCATGCCTCGCTGGAGTCGGTCTTTGGTTGCGTTGTGCAATGCGGACCCCCACTGGTCTCGTTCGCAGATACACGGACATCGCATGAAGGTTCATGTTTCCAAACCTCTGTTTGCTTGGGAGTGCCTTCAGGACTCGCCGTCGCTGAAGACGATTCGGTTGTTCCTGGAGCCCATTCCGGATGCGGCCCTCTCGCAAAGCTTGCGCGACGCTCGCTCCTGGAACAGGCTGCATCGAAACTCTGGCTTATGATAAAGCCGCCGATGATGGCA
>JAGQQQ010000338.1 GCA_020426125.1 Planctomycetaceae bacterium | reverse complement strand
ATGCCTCCGCCGGCCATCCACATCGAAAAGCCCTTGATATGGTGGTCGCGGCCGGCGCCCCCCTTTCCTTGAAACATCGGGGTCCGACCGAATTCCCCCCCCCAGATGATCAGCGTCTCATCGAGCATGCCCCGTTGCTTCAGATCCTGGATCAACGCATACGTCGGCTGGTCGGTGAGGCTGCAACAGATATTCATGTAGTTGACAAGGCCGCCGTGGTGATCCCAACCACGGTGGTAGAGATGGATAAACCGGACTCCCCGCTCAGCGAGACGCCGGGCCATCAGACAGTTGGATGCGTAGGTGCCGTCGCCGGGGGTGGCACCGTACAGTTCGAGGATATGCTTGGGCTCGTCGGAGAAGTCGACCAGGTCCGGCACCGAGGTCTGCATGCGAAAAGCCATTTCATACGCAGCGATGCGTGTTTCGATTTCCGGGTTTCCGACCTCACTGAGCCGATGCTTGTTGAGCGTCTGGATGGTGTCGACCAGTTGTCGCTGCTGGTCCACTGTCGTTCCAGGAGGCCGAGAGATGTAATGGACCGGATCGCCAACGCTGTTGAGCTCGACCCCTTGATACCGGCTGGGAAGGAATCCGGCGGACCATTGCCGGGAAGCGATCGGCTGCGGATTGCGCCCCCCTTGGCTGGTCAGGACCACAAAGCCGGGGAGATTGTGAGACTCGCTGCCGAGACCGTAGTTGACCCAGGAACCCATCGATGGCCGCCCGCTCAGGGCGGTCCCCGTGTTCATGAACGTATGGGCTGGATCGTGGTTGATCTGTTCCGTCACCATCGACCGGAGGATGCAGATCTCATCGGCCATCTTCTGATGCCAAGGGAGGAAGTCACTGATGACCTGACCATTTTCGCCGTATCTTCCAAACTTGGTCAGCGGCCCTAAACATTTGAGTTCTTGCCCCTGAAGTTGAGCGATGGGTTGGCCTTGGGTGAACGACTCCGGCATCGGCTGGCCGTCCAACTCCGCCAAGCGTGGCTTCTCATCAAACGTCTCAAGATGTGATGGGCCACCCGCCATGCACAGAAAGATGACACGTTTGACTCGTGACGGCAGATGCGGCGGTCCTGATGAAACGCTCGTCGCGCCTGACACCCCTTCCCCCATGAGGGTGGACAAAGCCACGGCGCCCAAACCGACTCCGGTCCGAGAAAGAAACGTGCGCCGGGAGGCCGCCAACGAATCGCGGACGGACTGTTCCGAAAGGGCATTTTGCATGGGAAACCAACGCTTCAGGACAGAAAATTCTTGGTTCGGATTATAACCGATGAGGGGAACCATCCCCAAACCCGTGGCAAGGAAACATGTCCCGAACGGCGACACTCCTCGGGAGTTGTAGGGGTTCAGAAACAAGGATTTTCGGGGCAGACGTCTTTTCAAACGCCATTGACAGAGATTCGCGGGATATGATACCCAAGTCATATGGTGCAATTTTTGCTGCTTCCGAATTTCTGAGATTCCTAAACACGGAATGAAGAGAGATGGCGGTGCCCGCGTTTCCTGATGTCCGTTTGCTGATTGCCGACGACGATCCGATCTTTCGAGAGACGGTCGTGGAGATTGTCGAGCCCTATTTCGAGACCATTGCCGTCGAGTCGGGGGAACAGGCGATTGAAGTGGTCGAGTCGTCACCGGTCGATCTGGCATTGTTCGATATGCACATGCACCTCGTGACCGGTCTCGATGTGATCCGCTGGATGCGTCGGCAGCAAGTCATGCTTCCTTGTATATTGATGAGTTCTCAGGTCACCGGAGAACTGGAATCCCAGGCGAGGGAACTTGAAACGTTTTCCGTCCTTCGCAAGCCCCCCCGCCGGGAGTCCCTGCTGGATACCATCCAGCACGCGCTCAAGCTATAGTGTCGACACCGGGAGACGCTTGGTGTGGCGAGGTGCGTTCGTCGCCTCATGTGTCGGGCCAACTTCGATGGGCATTGGCCGTCGCTCGGTCCCGTTTTGGATTCGATGGCCCGAAGGACGTGCCAAACATCCAGGTTTCCCCCTGGAGACGAATTTCCTGCGGATCGAAAGACGGTTCCCTCGCCTCCGAGGCGCGTGGCCCATCATGACGTCAGATGATGAGGGGATGTCGAATGCCTCAAATACAGTTTCTTTCGTTGGAAGGTCTCGAAGCGGGTCGTCTGTATGATGACCTGACGCCTCCCCTGACCATCGGCCGGGAGGAGGACAACGACATCCAGCTCAACGACGAACGAGTCAGCCGCTTCCACGCGAAGATCCAGACCGACGGCGAGAAGTTTATCCTCACCGACCTCCAAAGTACCAACGGCACGCGAGTCAATGGCCATCCTGTCACGATGCGTATTCTCCGCCCTGGAGATCTTGTCATGATTGGCCGCTGCATTCTACTGGTTGGAACCGATGAATCTCCGGCTCAGCCGAAACTCGCGTCGCTGGACGGGGCCGTTCCGGACGAAGAGGATGACGAAGCTTCGGTGAAGTCTCCCGTTGGCGATCCCCATCAGGTTCTGGACGAAGCGTTTCCCCAAGGGCCTCCCCCGGCCCCGACTCAACTCACTCCGAGACAATCCGCGGAAACGGCGGATATGCTGAATTTCGTCCGGACGGAATTGCTTCAGGTTCTTTGCACCGAATCGGAGCCCGACGCCCAAAATGGAAAGCAGGTTCGCATTCTGCGAGATGCTTGGCAAAGGATGGAGCAACTGGTGCCCCATTTGAATCGCTACATCCAAGAGCTGACTTCTCCCGGCGATGACTGAAACTCCCGCCGTCGTCAAATGAAAACGGTCTCCTTCCTCGACCGGTTCCCGTCAAATTGCACCCTGTTGCGATTGACACCCCCTTCCGATTGCAACTGATCGTTCCATGCAGACCTCACTTCCTTCTTGTCAGTCCCTTCCCTACCTGACTCCCTCGAACAAACGGATCGTCGGACGGATCAAATCCTGTCCTGAAGACTTCGTCGTCGAAGAGGTTTCCGCCTATGAACCGAGCGGAACCGGGGGCCACCTGTATCTCTGGATCGAGAAACGGGACTGCTCGGCTGACCTGCTGCTTCGACATCTTGCCCGCGAACTGAGGCTCTCGCGCGACAGTATCGGGATGGCCGGACTGAAGGATCGATACGCCGTCACCCGGCAATGGGTGTCCGTTCCCGCCTCCTCGGAAAAGGATCTCGACAAAGTCGACAGTGACCTTGTCCGGGTCCTGAAAACGTCACATCACACAAACAAGCTACGTACCGGCCACGTCAAAGGGAATCACTTTGAGATCATCATCCGTTCCCCCGATTCCACCCCCTATACCCCGGAAGCCATCGACACCGCACAAGAATTAGCGGAAGAGATTCGCCAGCGAGGATTTCCCAATTTCTTTGGCGAGCAGCGATTTGGGAAAGACGACGAAACGCTTCATCTGGGTTTGGGTTTGCTGCGTGGTGGGGCCGACATGCAGGGGGTCCCTTTTCAAAAACGAAAGTTTCTCCAAAGGCTGGCCCTGTCGGCAGCTCAATCCTGCCTGTTCAATCGAGTCCTCGCGCAGCGCCTGCAAACGGGGACACTCCATCAGGTACTCGCGGGAGATGTGATGCAGGTCTCCGCGTCCGGGGGTGTCTTCAATGTGGAGGATGTCGAACGGGAGCAGCCTCGCTATGACGGCCGGGAAACGGTGCTCACCGGCCCGCTCTTCGGTCCCAAGATGAAACTCCCGACAGGACTCCCCGGGGACATGGAACAAGCAGTCCTCGATGAAATGGACCTCACATTGGATGCGTTTCGGGAACACCGCAAACTCACCCCCGGCGCCCGCCGTCCGATGATCACATGGCCCCGCGACCTTGAAGTGAGTGCGACCGATGTCGGCCTGAAACTCACCTTTTTCCTCCCGAGCGGTTCTTACGCCACGGTGCTGTTGCGAGAATTCCTGAAAGACGCGATGGCAACATGAGTCCGGTTTCCCCTCGTTCCGAAGCTGGAGTTTGGGAACGAGGGGGGAATGAAGATTAACAATAAGTGTGCCATGCCCACGTCGCGAAGCAGTGTGGGCATGGCGTCGAAACGTTCGGCATGCTTGTCCTGCTTCGCGAGACAAGCTTGGCACCCGGCAGGTTGTCATTGACGTCCATTTTCAAACCATCGCCCATTCTTGACAACCTGACCCCCGCCACTCACTGGAGTGCATCATCGCGGATGTGAACCA
>JAGQQQ010000337.1 GCA_020426125.1 Planctomycetaceae bacterium | reverse complement strand
CGGGGCATTGATCATTTGCGGCTTTGCCTGGCAAAGTGCGAAAGAAGGTCAGGTTCTCGAGGAAAGAGACCGCATCGCGGAAACGGACTCGTTAACCGGTCTTTTGAATCGAAACGGGTTCCTGCACCGACTGGATGTGGAAGCCAATCGCGCCGAAAGACTGGGAACTCCGCTGGCGATCGTGTTCTTGGATTGTGACCATTTCAAAAGTTGGAACGACCAATACGGGCACCTCGCGGGTGACCGATTGATTGTCGACACCGCTCAGGTCATGAAGCGAACCGTCCGGAATTACGACAGCGTCGCCCGGATGGGCGGCGATGAATTTGCGATTCTTTATCCGGGCGTGACCGTCGATCAGGCGGAGGCCGCCGTGCATCGGTTGCATCAAGCGTTCGAGTCCCTTTCCCGCGAGTATCACGGGATTTCCTGGACGATTGGAGTCGCCGTGTTCCTCACGCCTCAGGATGCCGAAAGGATGTTGGATCGGGCGGACCAGTTGATGCTCTCCGCCAAACGGACCCGCAAAGGAACCGTTCTCGTTGAGACTTTCGGAACAAAGTTTCACCCTTCGGAATCTTCGGCGGGGTTCTCACTCGTGTAGAGCTGGTTCTGCAAGAGATAAAGTTCGACGGAGCGGGGCATGCGATAGCGGAGGCTCCGACCTTCTTGTGCGCGGCGGCGAATATCGGTCGCGGAAATATCAATGGCTGGCATCTCGACCTCCACAACCCGGTCTAATGCCTCCTCCCCCAGCTGCTTCGCAAACGCGTCGAGATCGGGGCGTTCTCGACCTCGATTGACAACAGCCAACGTGGCGAGCCGCAGGATCTCATCCGGTTCCTTCCAGCGGGGAAAATCTGCGACCGAGTCTTGCCCGATCATCAAGAAAAAGTCTTCATCGAGGCGTCCTTCGCGAATGGTGCGCAGCGTGTCGACCGTGTAACTCGGGCCTTGTCGCTTGATCTCCAAATTGCTGACTCGGAAATGAGGATTCCCAGCGATCGCGAAGCGAACCATCTCCAAACGGTCCTTCGCGGATGAGATCGATCGGCCCTGCTTATGCGGATTCAGCGCCGCGGGCATGAACCAAACTTCGTCGAGCCCCAATTCCTCGCGGCACGTCTCCGCAAGGATCAAATGTCCCCAATGAATGGGATCGAAAGTCCCCCCAAAGATTCCAAGTCTCACGACAAACTGTTCCTGTTCATGGGGCGTGTCTTTCAGAGACCCGCTGGGTATGTCGTCTGCATTTCTGACTGAACTTGGCAAGCCGTTTGCCCCGGCCAAATCTGTCTGAAAGTGCCAACCTCGTTTTGCTGTCAAAAATGCCGGCGTCGCTCACTTCCCTTGTGCTGGATGGTCTGCATCATAGAGGAATGGAGGTTCCTCTGACATCTCGTCGCAAGAAACGTCGCCGGCTCTTTCGAGCAATTGCGGTGGGACTCGCGTTGCTCCCGTTTCTGCTATTGGAAGGCGGACTACGGATGCTTGGCCTTCCACGAGAGGAGTTGGGGGAAGACCCTTTCGTGGGGTTCTCTTCGTTTGAACCGCTATTTGTGAAAAATCACGCGAAGGAAAATTATCAAATCTCCGAGACGCGCCGCCGTTTCTTTGCGGAGGAGTCGTTTCCCGTTGCGAACCCTTCGAATGGTGTGCGCGTGTTTTGTCTCGGGGGATCGACGGTTCAGGGACGGCCGTATTCGATTCCGACATCTTTCACGACCTGGTTGGAGATCGCGCTGAAAGAAGTGGATCCCAAGCGGGACTGGGACATCATCAATTGCGGCGGAATCTCCTATGCGAGCTACCGGCTCGTCCCGATTCTGGAAGAATGTTTGCGATACGAGCCGGATCTGTTCGTCATTTGTACGGGGCACAACGAGTTTCTGGAGGACCGGACCTACGGCGACCGACGCCAGATCCCCAAGCTTTTGCACGCCCCCGTCCAGATGCTGGCTCAATTAAGAACGGCTGCCCTCATTCGGTCCTGGCTGCCCAAGAATCATGAGAAAACCATCCTGGCGACCGACGCGGAACCGCTGCTCGACTTCCGCCGTGGACTGGAAGCCTTCCATCGCGACGCTGCCTGGGCCAAGGGAGTCGCGACGCATTTTGAGTCGAACTTGCGGAGAATGGTCGCCATTGCCCGGAACGCGGGGATCCCTGTGGTGTTGGTGAAACCCCCGTCGAATCTCGCGGATTGTCCCCCCTTCAAAGTTGAACCGAATGACCAACTCAGTGACGCGGATCACGCGAGGCTTCAAGAACTCCGCGAGAAGATTCAACAGACATCGGGCGTGAATCTCGCTGCGATGACGGACCTATTGAGAGAGTCATTGGAGATTGATCCGCTCGATGCCCGGCTCTGGTACCAACTGGGCAAGGTGGAGGAACTTCAATTTCATGCAGAAGACGCCCGAGAAGCGTTTGTCCTCGCGCGGGATC
>JAGQQQ010000336.1 GCA_020426125.1 Planctomycetaceae bacterium | reverse complement strand
CCCCGAACCACGAACGCCACTTCATCCGCCTGAAGCCGAGGCTCACCGCCCTGCAATGAGGGCCTTCACATCCGCCGCGCTGATCGGCAGTTCGCCCCCATCGTTCAATCGGCGTCGGTGTTCCGCGTAGATCGTGTCCCATTGCGTCGAGGACAACTCGCCCATTCCCTCGGGCAAGATGCAAATCACATCTTCGGAGACGGCCTTACGTTTGGGCCGTCGCTTCTTTCTTGCGGGCTTCTCTTCAGGGAGGGGAACGCGGACCGCTGGCACCCCCGAGGCAATCGCCTGATCCATAGCGTTGACGATGGCCTCCAACCCGGACCAACTCAGTCCGACGACAAATTCCCGCTTCCGATCTGTTACTGTGAACTGGACAAAGCCGTTTCCGAGATCACTCACCCGGAGTGCGCCCGGAAACTTCTCGGATGCCTTGCCTGTTGATCGTTCGTGAATGAAGCAACCGCATTCGATGGACATAGAATTTTCCTTGTGTGAAATGAAGGCCCGCATTGAGTAAGAAAAAGGGGACCGCCCGCCACGGAAGAACGGCAGACGGCCCCCCGCCCGAGTAACTGCTAAGAAGCCCCTCCCGCAAGTATGAGCGTTCCGCGCTGGGCCGCTTGAACAAGGCTTTCAAGGTGCCTCGCGGAATTCTGCGTTGCCTTCTTGGTTTCCTCCGCGTCCTTGGCCATCTTCTCTTCAACCTTCACGCGAGGACTGAGAGCCTGAGCGATCGCTCGCTGTGCCTCACCCGTCCCCGCGTCCATCGCCTGAGCACTGTTGATCCTGTGCATCGTCGACGCAACAGCCTGGGAGCCGCTGGCCTGGGCTTGCTGGACTCGCCCGAGAGCGTTCCCCAAGAGCGAGGGGGCCACTTGGAAGCCCGCAAGAGCTTGGGAGATGTCGACGCCGCTGGTTCCCTTCGCCTTGTGATGCAGGCCCGCAAACAGTGACGACAGGGCGCCAGTGGGACCGCTCGCATTGGAGATCGACCGTTGACGCCGGGTCTCCTTCACCGCCTCGGCAATGGGGGCTGTTCCCTCTTGCAAGGCCTTCCGGAGTGCATCGACCTCCGCGCGGAGTGAGTCCCGTTTCGTGATCGAATCGGAAAGGTTGCTTTGGGCCTCTTGAATGTTGGCCGATCCGTACACCGTGTCGACCGCTCGATTCAAGAAACTATCCTGCACCTTGTTCAGCGTCGCCTTGTTCGAATCGACGTTTCGCGACGCGCCCGCAAGGTTCGTTTCGGCAGCCTTCAACTTCTCTTGCAGGAATTTCTTTCGAGCGTTGGGATCGCTGATCAAGTCGGCTTCGGAAAGCGTCTTCTGCAATCGCTCCGCGTCCATCGTCGCGAGCCTGTTTGTCAGGGCCTGGGTTTCCTCAAGTGAAGCGTTGAAGTCCTTCACGGACTGCTGAGCCGCGTACGTCGCCCGGGCAATGCCGTAGAAGATGGCTGCAATGCCAAGGGTTTTGAGGTAGCCCCATCGCCCGTTCATCACTTTCAGGACGCCGTTGACGTTGCCAATCACTGAGGCCGTCACGTTGGCCGCTGTGTTGAGGGCTAAGAGCGTTCCACCAACAGCCCCGATCCCGATGGCCAGCTTGCCGAACGTGCGGATGGACTGTTCATTCACTTCCGCCCACTTAGAAACCTCGGTCACATTCTCTTTCACCATCGCGACGAACTTCGTGACCTCGGGAAGGACCGCTTCCCCGATGGCAACTTTCGTATCTTCAAAAGCGGCGTTCAGGGCCTTCATCTGGTTGGCGTAGCTCCCCGCCGTCCGGATCGCATCACCCTGAGCCGCTGTCGAACCGGCCATGATGATATTAAAGCGAGACATCACCTTCTGGGCTTCCGTTGCCTTCGAAGGATCGAGGCCCCGATTTAGCATTTCCTGTTTGATGGCCGCTTCGTTCACAATGATCCCGTACCGCTTGACGGTTTCGGAAGATCCTGTCAGGGCTGCATGGAGATCCTGGAGAACGTCCGCATCGGCCCGGTTATTGAACGATCCCAGGTCGACGGCCAATTTCGTAAGTTGCTTGCTCAGATTCTCGGCCTCGGATTGGTCGAATCCCAAAGGAACGAACAAATCCTGAGAACTGGCCAGGAAATCGGCCACCTGCCTTTTCGACCGTCCCACTTCGGAAGCGAATTGATCAGCCCACTCCTTGACGGCTTTAGAGTTGGAGCCAAAGACAACGGAGAACTTCCCCATGGTCTCCTGCATATCGCTTGCCGCCTGGATCGCAGGAACGAAGGCCCCCGCCATCGTGACGCCAAGGCCCGCGAAGACGCCGCCGATCTTGCCCGCTACGCTGGCAAAGTTCTTCAACCGCGTTTGCGCTCGGCTGAGCCCCTTTTCGAGGTTGGTCATGTTCATGCCGACCTCAACGTATGCCTTCCCCATTTTTACGGCGTTGGCAGATGTAAAACTCATTCAGTCACCTTTCTGTTTTGGTGTTCGTTTCGAGAAGTCCGGGCGCGATCACACTTCGGGTGGAGCCGCGAGGGCTTGCCCGATGAGCTTGTCGACGTGGGCCTGCAACTCGGTTTGGATGCCCTCATAGTGAGAGATCAGCCGACGCAACGGATCACTGAGACGGGACGGGAGGAAGTCCAGAAGCTCCCCGACGAAGGCATTTGACGCCGCCGCGAGCGTGTCCCCATCAAAGCCCGCCGCGAATTGGTCAAAGCTCGGCTTGGCCGTCTCGATGCCCATACTGACCGGAGTCGAGAGAATGTAGATGGCGCGTAGTGTCTTCATCTGGTCATCCGTGAGAGCCGCGATGTCTTGAGGGTTGAGAAGGTCGGCCTTCAACTCGCGTTTCACTGCATCGTAACCGGGAACCGTCAGTTGCAGGTTGAAGGACTGGCCGCTTTTGTTCTGCCATGTTTTCATTGTTGAAAATGCCTGTTGAAACTGGATGCTTGGAAAGTGAAGTGAGAACCGATCGAGACTATGCCACCAATTCAGCGAAGTGTTTCCGCTGGTTCTCCGGCAGGTAGTCGACCACCGCCCGAAGAACGGCTTCTGTCATCGCGGTGAAGACGTCCGGGTCGGAGACGTTGGCCCCGAACTCGCCCGGGTTCTTGTCCATGCAGCAAAGAACGTAGGCGACGGTTGCCATCAGAACGGGATCGTCCGCGAGCCGGGACGCCAGATCGCTTGTCGTGATGTCCAGCAACTTGACGCCGCAAAGGTTCTCCACATTGAGGAGAGAGACGGGATTGACGGAAACGGTGTAAGTCGTGCCGTCGATTCCCTGGAATGTGTGATTCGATTCGGGCATTGCAAAGCCTTGGTTGTAAATCGAGAGCAAGGGAGAAGAAGAAAGGGAAACGGATCCCGCGAAGGGGACCCGCTCCCCAGGGTCAGAAGAAGACTAGACGGTCATTTCGGCACGGATTCGCCCGAGGTCCTTCTTAGCCTCATTGATGCGATCGAGGTTTGCCGGGTTCCGTTCTCGATTGCCCGCAATCTCACGGACGGATTGAACGTCTCGATGCGCCCAGACGATCCACGGATGCCGGTTAATCATGTCCTGGGTGTAGGCTCCCTGGACGGGTTGCCCGGTGACAGGCTCGATGTAACCAGCCTGCAACAGGGCTTTGGCAACTTCGCCCCGAGTCTCTTCCATCTTCGAAGCTAAATCATGGATCCGGGCGTTCGCATCCCGCGATTCCTGCGAGTAAAAACCGCTCAGCTTCTGGCGCAGGGCAATCTCAGCCTGCAACAGGTTGAAACGCCGCTCGCGAAGATTTTCCGCCGACTTCAACTCGGCATAGCTGACGCCTTCAACGTCGGCATCGTTCGCGATGCGATATGCGTCATCAAGTTCGGCCCGCGCGGAAAGGTGATCAGAGATCTCCGCATTGAGCGATTCCCGAAGCTCCTTGGTTTCGGACGTATGCCAGTGATATTCCGGCAACGGGTTCAAAATGGTCCATTGAGTAGACATAGGATTCCTTGTGAGAGTGAAAAACGATCGTGAGAAGAGAAGCCCCCGCCCGCATTTGAGTAGGGGAGTTGAGTGAGTAAGCGTTAAGCGTTGGCCTTCGCGAGAAGCTCGGCACGATGGGCCGCGTCTTCCGCGAGAGCCGCGAGAACGGGGTTCTTGAAGCCTGTTCCGCTGTCACGGATACGAACCAGATCGGCCAAGCAAGTCGGCTTGAAGGCCGCTTCAAGGATGTGCCTGGGGACGTTCTCGAAACGATCGAGGGCTTCCGGGTCAAGAGCCATCCGAGGACTTCCACCGCCTTGAATCCGCTTGGTCGCGAAGTTCAGGTCAATGGCTTCCTGGGGAGTCAGCCAAGTTTCTTGGGCCATCATTGCCCGGATCTTCTCCTTGGTTTGCCCGGTTCGATCGGCCATCAAGGCAATGACTTGCTCTTCAAGCTGGGCAAGAGCTTTGCCTCGGTTCTGGAGATCGTCCGCGTTGCCCTTGGTCATCAGCGAAGCGCGATGAACCATGATCGAGCCGGTCTCAGCGATCTCCCGGACCTTCCCGGACAAGTAAATCAGGACCGCCGCCGACGCACACAAGCTCTCACAAACCGTACGAACCGGACCGGGATGTCTCAGGATAGCCTGAGCGATCGCAAGGCCTTCAAAGGCTGAGCCGCCCGCGCTGTTGATGCGGACAACAACTTCATCCCGACCATCGAAAAGATTGATCTGGGAAACGACGTCCTTTGCTGTGACGCCACTCCCATCGGCTGACTTGCCGATCTGGTCATAGATGAGAATCTCGCGATTCGCCCGGACGCCATCGACGTTGCCGGTGTTGAACTTCATTTCGTAACTGAACGCCATGTAAGATGGTCTTTCTGTCTGATGGCTCCCCGATCCGGTCGGTAGTTTGGTCGCTTCTGCCGGGTCGTGGGGGCCTGATTGGAAAAGTGAAAACGTGAATGCTTGTTTCGGGCTTGATCGTCCGCGCATCGCCGGGGGGGCTCGGGCCTGCATGTCTGGGGGCCTCCATTTGGGTTTGGTGATTCAAAACCGATCCGGCCAATTTCGAGGAACCGGACCGGCCAACCGAGGGAACACCCCCCGGGGACTATTCGCGGGAAAAACTGGCCTTTTGCGGTCAATAATCTCCGCTTGAACTTCAAAACAGACGTTTCAGCCAAATCGAGGCCACCAGTTAGCCCACAGTGAGCGTTTAGGGGCCTGGGCGACTTCCGAGCCGTCTTAACCCCAGAGTCCGTCAGGCGCGAAATTTGAAGCTCTAGGGCGATGGGTCATAACATCGGTCGAAAACGCTACAAATAACCGATTGCATTAAAATACAGCATAAGCTGTAGGTTGGGTTGTAACTACCTCTAATATAAGCACCTCCGCAAGGCCAAGGGGGAAAAGCATAAGCCAAGAAGGACCCGCGACTTACGGCTACACCATTCGACGTAAGTTATACTTTTTCGTCTCGGGTATGCTATGACCGAACACTAACCGGACACTAAACGAACGGCTTTCAATCACCGCTGATGTTTACGATGCGTGCACCTGCAAGCTTTAGCAGTTCGTCGACCGCTCCAACGTAATAGGGGACAAGCCATTCACGTTCCCCGTAGACGATCGCAGTTCCTTGCTGTTGCTTGCCGTCCCGTTCAACTTGGGCCGCTCGGTATTCGATGATGCGATCGACGCGAAGCCTGAGCGTATTGCCCGCAACATCTTTGACGGCCACGAATGTTTGGTCGATCGTGTTGGGTTCGGCGACTCTCAGTGTGTGCTGATTCTCGCCTTTCGCCTGTTGATCGTCTGGCTTGTACAACCATGCGGAATTCGTTCGCGTTCCGTCGCCCGCAATCAGGAAGAACGCCTCGGGCTTCCTCCCCTGATCGGGAGTCATCTGGAGAATGAACCCCGTCCCGAATAGCTCACAGATCTCCAGTGCCTCTTCAAGGCTGTCGGTCAGGAAGACTTGGGTATCATCGGGACCGCCCTTTGCGATCGCTGCCCGCAACTCTTCAGGGCTGCCCATTCCGAGTTGGTCGACTTTGCTTTCTGGCATTTCGTTTTTGCTCCTTGGTTGGAATTTTGGAAAACAGTAGGGGCAGTGCTCACGCCCCCTATATATAAGAAGAGGTAATCACAACAGCTTCGCTCCGTCAGAAGGTATTCACCCCCCTCCTTTGGGTCGGGGGGATGAACACGCATCTGCCGTTCGCTTCTGATGTACGGAAGCGACCCTTTTTCGAAACCCTATATTTCAGAGTCGCTGCCTGTTGCGGGCTGACCACTACTCGAAAGCCACGCCCCCGCGAGAACGTAAACCGTCATGGTTGAGTTATTGCCCCGCTTGCCCTCAGTGATCGCGACAAGCCCCGCGTCAATGAAGTCCTGCATCTTTGCGGACGTCAGCTTTGTTCCCCAAGGCCACCCGTTTTCCTGAAAGATGCTTTTCAACTCCCGAAGCG
>JAGQQQ010000335.1 GCA_020426125.1 Planctomycetaceae bacterium | reverse complement strand
GATCGATCGCCACGCCTTTGGGCAACGTCACGGCATATTTCGAACTCAGGTGCTGAAACAACAGATCGAGAGTCACGTTCTTGTCGAATCCTTCGGCTCGATCAATCTCGACATTCAATTTGACCGATTCACCCGGTTTCAATGTGACCTCCTGGGGTTCCACACGGACGGCTCTCAGATCGAGTGGTTTACCCACTGTCACAGTGTGCATTGCGACGGGAAAATGGCTCCGCCCCCCTCCAGGCATGTAGGTTTCCTGCATCGACTGGGCTGCGACGGACACCTCCTTAAGGGCTTCGGCCTCGCCAATGGTCGCCTTCCCCAAAACGGAAATGTTCGCCGCACCCAAGTTGGTGTCTGGGCTTGCTTGGAGAACGATGCATCCATCGTCCAGATTAGGCGGAATATCACCGCAGGTCGCGGTCACGCCATGGGGAAGACCTTCCACGGAAAGTTGAACGGGTCCGTCAAATCCGTTTTTCCGAACGACTCTTGCAAATAAGGCGCCGGCCATTCCTGGGCTCAGCAGAGTCTTGTCACTATCCAGCACGAGTTCGAAATCGGGTTCGGCACGTTGGATTTTTAAGATGTAGGGAAACTCCTCGCCTCCCCGCAAATGCACATCGCGAACCTGAACTGCGTATGTCCCATCGGCCGGGACAGTCCAGTTTTCGATCATCGCATCAGGCGAAGTCATCCGACCGAGATACTTCAGGTCGTCGTTTTCGGACAGGGACTTTCCCTCCGAATTCACAAGGTTCACGATCGGATCCAGAGAAGTCCCGAGACGCCGCGAAATGACTTCAAAGGAAAACCGCTCTCCCTTCTTCGCATCAAATTTGTAGAGATCCAGGTCCGCTTCCGCCTCAATCTGTCCGCAGACGATCCCCGGCACCGGTACGGGCGTTGCTTGTTCGAATGTCTCATTCGCTTCCAATGATTCGACCACCGGGGTTTCCGTTGTCACGAACAATTGAGTCGGATTCGTTCGCGAATCACCGATCGGCAGTTGTGTTGTCGCCATTCCCAAAGGAAGCGACTGGGGAACCGTCCAGTCGATTGTCGGGGACTCGCCGAGGTGATGTCCGATCAGTTTCAATCCAGATGTGGCACCTGGTGTCACTGCGAGGGGGTGAACCGTGATCAAATGCGGTCGATCATGCACGTTGATCGCATATTCCCAGTAACGATTTCCCTGATATCGGACATCGCGAACCTCGACGAAGTAATCTCCCGGTTCCTCGAAGTGATGAGAAAACAACGGATCGGCCGCATAGAAGTTGTCTCCGGCGGCAACCGTCGAACCCGAGGCGTTTCGAATCGTGACGATCGGATCCGCGTGTTGTTGGAGATCGTGAATCCGGTCTTCCAAGACCATCGCCTGACAGAAGAAGGTGAGTGTCTTCGGCTCATCGAGATGAAACCTGAAGTAGTCAACGTCCTCGTTGCTCTCAATCCTTCCGCATAACATGGCGGGCGCGGCAAACGGCAACGCCTGGTCCCGAGTGTTATTCTTGTCCGACTCTTGAACGACGGGATCGCGAGTCACGACCAGCTGGCCGACCGTACTGGCGCCGACCGGCGTTACCACTCGGATCTCTCGGACTCCTTCGGAAGCATCCTCCGCAACTGTGAATTTCACTTTGATCTTCGTCAGCGACGGTTCCTTCCCGTCTTTGTCCAATTCCATCGGCGTAACGACCTCTCCAACGACGCCTTCGCCAGTGACCAGGATCTGATTGGCTCCGAACATGCTGTAACGCGACTCAATCACGACTTCGGAGGAGGTTCCCGTTTGCGCGGCGATTGGCGACAGGCTCATCACCATCGGATAGGAAATCTGGGCATTCGCGATCTGGGGGATCAAGATGGCGAGGCTCAACCCCACTGTCGTCTTGATCAATCGCTTATCGCCAACAAGTGGGAGCCACATGGGGATCTCTCCTTCAAACGGGATCAAGATGGCGAATGGCAACGGACACAATGAATCATCATGGAGCGGACGACGGGGATCAGCCCTTGGCCACCCATTCCGGTGCCGGTTCGAGATCCGGCGACGGCTGCGTCCCGCAATCGGCCCGTCCACTTCCTTCCAGACGGCTGATGACTTGGACGGTCATGTCCTGATCACACAGGATTTGGCAACTCAGACGGACTCCGGACAGTCCCTTGGCTTGAAGCACGTCGCGTTCTGCCTGAGTGATCTTGTCTGGTTCGCCGTTGACAAACTCCACCCGGCAGGTCGTGCACTTTGCCCTCCCCCCACAGGCGTGCAGTTGATCGATTCCCGCTTCCTCCCTCAAAGCCAGGACGAGCCGTTTTCCCTCGGGGACTTCAAATGTTCCGACGTCATGAACAGTCAGTTGTGGCATGATTTCCTCACGAAGCGTTCCAATCTTTGTCGCACTCAAGCCTTTCAACATTATTTCAAGTGGACCGAGATGTCACAACCACGGCGCATTGTTCGTGATGCCCAACGGAGCGATTTTCCAGTTCGGATCTTTATGTCATCGAAAGGCAATCGCGACAGCACTTCAATCCGCAATCGAAACACGTCCTGGCTGCCAGGATTTAATGTCCCGTGCGTTCGATGCGATTTTCAATCTCTTCCCTCGTGAAATGGTCCCCCTGGCCCGCGCCAGGGCACTCTCGCTGCGTTCCGGACCACGCTGCGGGCGTATCGACATTTCCCTTCCAGAATGGCCACGTCCGGCACTGAACAGGCCGCACCGGGTAAATGCGGCATCCTCGCGTCTCCGGATCAAAATAGACACAGTCCCCATTTGCGTATTCGGTGAGTGATACCTTCCCTCGGGCGGGCCGGGTGTTCAAAAGACGGATCTCCCCGATGGGCTTGTCGAGATATTCTGCGATCGCCGCGATCTCCTCATCCGTGACCCAGACAAAGCCCGGCGACCCCGTACAACAATTGCCACACTGCGTGCAGGAGAAACAAAGACCGTCTTGGTACCAAGGATTGGGCATGGGGGTGGGGGACGTCCAAGGGTGACTTCTGGGTTCCGGAGCTTCCGTTTTGAAAACCCTACTTCGAATTCCGAGAACGGCGACTACGTCATTCCAAAGATGGCTTTCATCTTCTTTAACCCCGTCTTGGCAACGGTCATCGCATCCTGTTCCCAGTAGCTTCGATTGAACAGTTCCAGGGAGACGGCACCCGCGAATCCGATGGACTTGAGTAAGGAGACAATTTGAGCCCAGGGCGCTGCTCCATCTCCTGGGTAGATGCGGTCGCCATCGTTGAGTTGCTCTCGCGAGGGGACATCGGGGTAGTCATTGAAGTGGAAACAATGAATGGCCGCTGACGACAACAATCCCAGCCCGTCAAACCGACTTCCCCCGCGATAGATGTGGTACACATCGGGCAACACACACGCATCGGGGTGGCCGCTTTCAATCGCGACAAACACCGCCTCGCCCAAGCGTGACATATTCTTAGACGGCCCCCAGATTTCTGCTTGCGGAGTGACGCCCATCTCTCGCCCCAGTTCCAACAACGTGTGATATCGCTCGGCCGCGGCGAAAAGGTCCAGTTGAGAGGATTCCCCTCCATGCATTCCGACGGGCGGTGCCGCGATTCGAGTCCCCCCGATATCGCGAACGAGCTCCATGTCCCGTTTCATCTGTTCCAGCCCTTTTTTTCGAGCGGACTCGTCATCAACGACCCATTGGGCGAAACCAATGGCACTTTCGACTCGGAGACCTTGGTCCGCGATCCGCTTTCTCAGGTCAGACAAAGGGATTCCCGAGGATTTCGCCTCTTCAATTTCCCGGATCCAGGGTTCAATTCCGTCGTACCCGGCTTGGCCGATGAGGTCGATCTCTTCCGTGAGTGGCAATTTCTGGCCACGAATCGTGCTCGTATTCAAACAAAAACGCAGCTTGGACTCGTGAGCATCATCGTGAGCATTCGTGGGTCGGGTCAACGCGGCACTCGCCAAGGCTCCAGCGGTGGCCAATACGGTTCTTCGAGAGACTTCGGGCACGAGAATTTCCTCAGGATTTGGCGAAAGAGAGTTTTCCTTGGGCGTATTCATCGTGAATCCGAGTCCGCTTTTCAAGCAGAGCCGAAGAACGGTCTTGACGTTCCAATAAAAAATCCCGCGACCCTGGGAACCGCGGGAATTGCCCTATTCGATGGGAGACCGGACAATGGATGTTATGCGATCAGGTGGGCTCGCACCGGTTCCATTAGCGTGATGGCATCGGCCACCCCGATCCCGAGAGCAACCAACAGGAACAGCAGAACGGCAATCAACAAAAATACGGCAAACAGAGTCCGAGAAATCACGGCAGCGCCAGCGGCAATGTTGGTGAACCCCATTCCCCCAGCAATCAAAGACACGATCAAAGCCACGATCGCCCAAAAAAGAAGATTCATTGTTCATCCTGAAATTGGAGCACGAGTTGAAAAGGAGAGGAGTTTGTGATCTCCCGCTCTCATCGCATCCAGCAAACCAGGTGCCGGAATCCGAGTTGGAATTCCGGCTATGGAACAACGCTTGCTCCTCCATTGCGGATGTCCGCCCTCCCGGGCAAAGTCCATCGGAGCTTTTTCAAACCCCAGACCCCGGCGAGTTCTCTCCGTTTTTCAAAGATCCCATTATGAAGACGTTCGAATGCTTGTGTGGAAATGCCCTGTTCTGGGACAACTACAGTTGCCTCGGTTGTCATAAGGACGTGGGATTCTGTCCGAACTGCGAAGAGATTCGCAGCATTGACTTTGTTGAAGAGGAAACCTGGCAGTGCCGGCATTGTCAGGCGATTCTTTCGAAATGCCGAAATGGACTTGCACACGGCGTTTGCAACTGGTTTCTGAGCGATCAGGAAGTGGCCGCCGGGGAGTCACTCTGTTGGTCCTGCCGACTCACGAAGGTGGTCCCGGACGTCTCGAAGCCGCATTACGTGGAACTTTGGCGGAAACTCGAAGCGGCGAAACGACGAGTCTTGTATTCCTTGAAAACCATTCAACTCCCCATCTGTTGTGACGATTGCACCGTTTTGCCGTTGGAGTTCCATTTTAAGGCGAGTACACCGGAGCATCTCGTGACCACGGGGCACTCCGCGGGAGTGATCACGATTCAATTGGAAGAAGCCGACGACGTCCAACGGGAAACCGTTCGTGTCCAATTCGCCGAACCCCATCGAACCTTGGTCGGGCATTTTCGCCATGAACTCGGCCATTACTTCTGGGACTTGCTGATTCGCGGGACAAAGGAAGTGGATCATTTTCGAAGCGTCTTCGGAGACGAACGCTCTCCGACTTATGAGGACGCTCAGCGAGCCTATTACGCGAACGGTCCGCAATCGAACTGGCCTCAAAACTTCATCTCCGCATACGCGAGCATGCATCCCTGGGAAGACTTTGCCGAAACTTTTAACGCGTATCTCGACATTGTCGCCGTTCTGGACACGGCCGGGGCACTCCGCTGGATCGTCCCTGATTTTTCGAACTGCAAGACCATGTTGACGCATTACCAAAAGATCGGTTTGTCGATTAATGAATTCAATCGAGAGATGGGGCTCAAGGACCTTGTCCCTGAGATCTACCACGCCGACGTCCGTCGAAAGATTGAGTATCTTCATGGTGTCGTCCGCACCGCGGCGAAACGGGTCGACTTGGCGACCCAGGGCCTGATGGGTGAGCATCCCGACCCGGTTCTTCGATGAGGTCGAAGGCGTCTGGTCCACGGCGGTGGCGAATTCAACCCATGGGGCGAACTTGAGTCAAGACTGTGTAGACGGGCCCTCGTTTCGTCAGTTCCGACTGATAGTGGACCACACGGTCGATCAGGAATTCACCGAAGTCTTTCGATTCGTGTTCCTGCAAAAAGGAAGGGAGTTCTCTGGGGGGGCGTCCTTTGATCCGGGCAAGGGTGACATGGGGGACAAACTTCAGCCGGTCCCCGGGAAACCCAAGGTCGCGAAGTTCGTTGGTGAGCTGATTCGCAATCTCAGTCAGCGGCTCCCGAGGTTTCACCCCGACCCAGACGACCCGAGGACGCCGCACATCCGGGAATGCTCCTAAGCCGGTCAGTGAGGCTGAAAACTGCCGGTATCTTCGTAACACACTGCCCAGGATTTCACCGATCATCGGAATCGTCTTCCACGGCGTCTCCCCAAGAAACCGGAGCGTCAAATGCAGGCCATCCAGATCCACGGTGCGCACTGGGGCGTCGAATTCTTTGAGCTGTTGATGAAGCTTGCGGAGACCGGGTGTGGCGGGAATGGGGACGGCGATAAACGTTCGCGCGGTCTCCGGCATGGAACGGGGAACTCCCTGATGGTCACCAAGTGCAAGAACGAAAATCAATCGAATCGAACCAGACCGAATAACGCAGGCTGTGGGGATTCCGCCCCGCAAGCCGTCCAACCTTGAACGCCGATTCCAGGTTTGATTCGGGATACCCCGACTGCCCAAGTCATCCCGGAGAGTTGCTCGGTCGGCAACATTTCCTTGATGGGAATTGCTGCTTCCAATTGCCACGATGCGTGATCCCGTTTGACGGCGACGTAGTATTTCGGATCCCAGGTGGCATTGCCCCAACAGGATTCGCTCGTCCCTCCCGTTTGATCAAAGGCGAATGAGTACCACGTGGCGTAGTCCCGGTCGACATCGAACTGAATGTGAACTTGGTCAAGCAGCCCATGATCCATGTCATAGGTCCGCCCTCCCAGTTGGGGAGGATCCTGGGGAAGTTCCCCATCGATTGGTACGCTCGCCGCGAGGTAAAGAAAACGGGCGTCATAACTCAACAGGACAATGGGCTGAGCTTCAAGAATTTCGAACCGGCCTTCCGTCGTGCGATTTGTTCCAACAAACTCGTCGGCTGGGTTTGCGTTTCCCACTTCAATCTCCTGGGAATCCGTCCAGCAGGGGTCGGAGAGGACCCCATCAAGAATGGGCGGCGCCAGAGCGGGACGCACCCGGACAACCGGTTTCGGCGAGACAGACCCAGGCCGGATGAGATACGCTTCTCCACGTGCCGCCACGTGCCAGGGATCGTTGCTCAAAACTCGCAAATACTTCTCGTAAATCTCATCCGCCTGTTTGGGTTGCAACCTTCGCCGGGCGAGCGCCGCGAGACTAAACTGCAATTCGGGCGTCTCATAGACCTCCGGGTACGCTCGGCTCATGGCCCGGGCGACCGCCATCGCCATTTCCTGCCAACGCAGCAATCGCATCTCCTGCTGATTTGCGATTTGAGCGTTGGGATCATGAAGCAGATTCATCCCGCCGATCACCGTTGGCAGTTCCTGGACATCTGACTCACCGCCCGAGGGGAGTTGTCCCATTTCCAGTTCCCGTCCGGAGCGTGTGGTTTTGGCTGCCAGTTCGCTGGTCCACTTTTCGAGATTCTTCTCGAAATTGGCCTGAAGAATGCCATTGTTCGCCTCGGTCGCCCGTCGCGATGAATGGACTGTCCGGAGTCGTTGCCAGTTCATCTCCGCACTTGTCCAGAAGGGAACGAGCCACAACATGGCTTCCAGCGCCGGTGGCTGATCGGGATAGCGCGTGATCAATTCCGCGTACGTCGCTTCGGCCATGTCCCAGTTCCCATCTTCACGAAACGTCAGGGCCAGATCCGCCAATTGATGGGCGGCCTGAGCAGGCGTCAACGGGCGAATCAACTCGTCGACCTGTCCGAGTAGCCGCGAACCGCGATCTGGACTGGTGCGGACCTGGCGGGTAATTGCCGTGACGGTCCGGCGATGGTTCAATTGCTGAGTGAGTTTCTCATAGTCGAAATCGCGTATCGGGGGAATGTTGCGTCGAGCCTCTCCTCCGAGTTCCAGTCTCAGATCATGGAGCAGGGAACTTCGTGAACTCTGTGAGTCCGCCATCGTGAGCACTTGAAAGCGTTCTTGAATGCGCCGCTCTTTTGCTTCCGGGAATCGGGCATAGGACTCCATCACAACGTCGCTGAATGGCCGCTGATGTCGAGGCAGGATCTCGAAAGCGTCCTGGGAGATCTCTCCGTTATTCTCGGGGAGCCGTCTCAGAATGACCTTCCGGACTTGCCAGGGCCGTAGTTTGGTGACGGTCAACTGGTCGGCAAACCGATTGGGATCGGCAGCCTGTTCAACCGCCAATTCGGTGGCACGCTTAAGATAGATCGCGGCGAAATCTTCTTCGCGAGGTTCGTCAATGAGAACCACCGATGGTCGCGCGGTCCGGATCAGCGCGACCAACTGCCCAAGCATCACATCGGCCAGACGTCGATCCGTGAGGAGCGACCATTCCTCGACAAGTTTTTGTTCATGTCGGTCCAGCTCTGGCAAGTTGATGGGGAGATGCCAATTGCCCGTCGACCAGTTTCCGCCCGCGTTCACGACCGCCTGCCGACGATGGAAGCTCAATTCATCATGGGTTATGCCTTCGGAGCCAACATCTTTGCGAGTGGCGATGAAGACGCCGCAGCGATACCCCTCCTCGGCCGACCAGCGAGTCAGAAAGGCGAGTGGCGCATCGGCTTCTTCTTTCTGAATCGAGAGACAGGCGACGCGGCGACGCTGTCCTCGGACCGTTTTCCAGGTGATTCCCCCGTTGGAAGTGATCGAGATTCGTCCCAACTCCCCGACGAGGATCCCGTGTTGATCCGATCCAAAGTCGAACGCTTCGATCGGCATCGTGTCATCCGTGGGAATCGCTTTCCAGTGCTGCCCGGCATCCGAGGATTGCCAAATCACCGAACCCGGCGTGCCCGCCACGAACAGATTTCCACCTGTTCGACCAACGGCTCTAAGCGAGATGAAGTCCCGAATCTCGGGAGCGACGGGGAGTTCTCCGCGTCGATAGGTGGCTCCGTCGTTTTCCGTCAGCAGGATTTCGCCGCCATCGCCAACCAGCAGTCCGAAGCCGTCAATCGCCAGGTTTGCAGCGTGAAAGCCTTCGAGCCCAGATTCTCGCTCGGACCCGGGAAGGACGCTCGCCCCCCCGACGGTCCCGCGGCGGCCCTTCTCTCCTCCCAGGATTCCTCGCTCCGGATTGAGAAATGCCGCACAGTTCCAGCGGTTGGCCGAACCACTGGCGATCGGCTGCCAGGTTTGACCGCCGTCGGCGGTCCGCATCAGACCGGACGGATACGCGTTCGATCGCTCCGTTGCCGCGATCCCGTTTTCGAGGTCAAAGAACTGAACGTGGTTGACGAATGGGATCGTTTCCGTGAAAGCCGGTTTCCAGGTTTCGCCCCCGTCGTTCGTCGTCAGGATCACACCACGAGTCGCTCCCCCAGCGGGAAGAACGGTCCCTCCTGCAAACCACCCAACGCGATTGGTCAGAAAGCAGACGCTTTTCAATGAGTAGGAATTCAGATCCTCGGCAAGAAACAGAAACTCCCATGTTTGGCCCCCGTGGAAAGACCGCAGGAGCGTCCCATGGTCCCCGACGGCGAAGGCCGTCGTGGAGCCGGCCATCGCGACATCCCAGAGCGTTGCATCGTCCTGAATCGGACTCGGAGTCCGGCGTTCCCCCGTCAGCGGGATCGTCGAGTCTTCTCCCTTCGCGGTCGCTCCTCCGATTTCCACTAACAGGACCAGTGCCAGAACGTGCCATCGCACCATGTCTGATGCTCCTGCTGATGAATCGGATCGAGACTCACGATAACTGTTGTTGGCGTCCAAAACAGGGGCATGAGTTCCGCGTGCCGTGGTTCGCCAAATCGTTTGAAAACGGCTTCGCCGACCTAGATGACGGACTCGAATTTTTGGACATTCATCGGGAAGAAATCCGAAATTCGAAGAACCAAGGACCAAACAAATATGAAATCACAAACTCAAAAGGAGGAAACAACTCGTTGTGATTCGCTGGTGATTTCTCTGCCGGAACGCAAGTTGTTTCCTTCATTGGAAATTCGGGATTTGGAATTTGTTTGAGATTTGGAATTTGAGTTGTCGAATTTCTTCTTTGCGTTAGAGCGCCGCACAATAGCGCTCGGTCATTTAGGCGGCCTTGCGCTGAGAAGTCGAGGCTTCCCAAGCGCAGTCCGCGATCAATTGAACGGTGCGTTTGGCGGCGTGACCGTCTCCGTAAGGGTTCTTTTGAATCTGCCGGGATTTGTAGGCTCCCTCGTCCGTCAACAGCAGATTCGCTTCGCCAAAGACACGGTCGTAACTCGTCCCGACCAACTGAACGGCGCCAGTCGCAACCGCCTCGGGGCGCTCGGTCACAGATCGGGTCACCAACACAGGCTTGCCCAAGCTCGGGGCCTCTTCCTGAACGCCGCCGGAGTCGGTGATGATGAGGTAGGATTTGTCCATCAGCCAGATGAACTCGGGATAACAGGCTGGTGCCGTCAGTTCGATGTTATCCAAGCCTCCCAGCATTTCGTGAACGGGCTTTTGGACATTCGGATTGAGGTGTACGGGATAAAGGAAGTGCGTGTCCGGATGAGCGTGAGCGAGATCCGCGAGGGCTCGACAGACATTGCGAAAACCATCGCCAAAATTTTCCCGGCGATGCCCGGTGATCAACACGACTCGTTTCCCTTTCAAATGGGAGTATTTCGCTTCCCATTGCTCCCCTCCGGCGCGTTCTCGATCCCGCGTCCATAACAAGGCGTCAATGACCGTGTTCCCCGTGACATGGACTAGGGAATCGGGGACACC
The DNA here is from genome assembly GCA_020426125.1 of Planctomycetaceae bacterium. GTDB lineage: Bacteria > Planctomycetota > Planctomycetia > Planctomycetales > Planctomycetaceae > HKST-UBA70. The sequence continues at coordinate 2,398 of JAGQQQ010000335.1, read as the reverse complement.
TTCCTTGAGCAGATTGTCCGCCGCCCCTTGCGTGGGAGCACAATGGATCCCCGTCGTGATTCCCGCGACACGTCGATTGTATTCTTCCGGCCAGGGAGCTTGCAGGTCGCCCGTGCGGAGTCCTGCTTCCACGTGGACATAGGGAATGCGGTTATAGAAAGCCACCATGGCCGCCGTCATCACCGTCGTCGTGTCCCCCTGAGCGACAACGCAGTCCGGGTTCGTCTCCTCAATCGTCTGTTGCAGGGACTCAATCAGACGAGCCGTCAATCCGGCCAATGTCTGATTCGCCTTCATCAGATTCAGCGAGACGTCGGGCTGGATTTCAAAGTAGTCCAGCACCTGTTGAAGCATTTCGCGGTGCTGGCCCGTGGAGCAGACGATCGGCTCAACTCCCGGATGTTGCAATGCCTCGCGAATCACCGGAGCAAGCTTGATCGCTTCCGGACGGGTTCCCAATACGATCAACGAACGAATGCGAGACATAAACTCCTCCGTGAGTTCTGAACCGAGAGGAAATGGGCGATCGCAGGCCTACGGGCCAGAATCGCGGTTCGGCAAGGTTTTTCCGTTTCAGGCGGCGTCATGCCGCCTTCCGGGTGGGATTGTGACTTTCTTCATCCAATGACGCAACAGGAACCTGAATGGTCCGCGGATCGCCCTGGGACTGCGGATCAAGGCTGGCGTACATCTCGGCGATGCGTTCCTCCATCGCTTCCCAACTGTAACCGCTAAGAAACAGCTGTCGGGCCCGAGTGGCAAATTCCTCTAAGTGATTGCGTCTTTCCGCGAGGGTCGCGAAGAATTCGGCAAGGGCGTTGTGATCCTCATAGGGGCAGGCAAAGCCAACTTCGTGTTTTGTGACCCATTGGGAAACGACCGCTTCGGAGTTAATAATGACCGGTCTCCCGACGCTAATCGCATCGTAAATCTTATTCGGACTGGCGAGTATCTGATTCCGGCTGATAGGGGCATACATCGCAAGCAATGCGTCGCATTGGGCACCGTATTCCAATGATTGGCGTGGGGTGACATGCCCGAGAAATTCGACCGAGGGATGTTTGAGAAACACGTCGGCCGCGTATTCATCGGCGGCCCAGCCAGCAGCCAGAATTCGAAACCCAGGGACCTGTTCGGCGGCTTTCAGCGTTTGTTCGATCCCTCTGAGTCGCGATAATGTTCCGCTAACAAACAGCGAGGGAGGACCAATGGGTCGAATCTCGGCCCATTCGGCCCCCGGATCAGGCGGATAGTTCCCCACGACAATGGTCTTCGGCTTGAAGGGGCCAAACGTCTCAAAACGGTGTTCGTCCGTCGCCACGAGTCGGTCCGACCACCACCGAGACGAATTCACGAATGCCCAAACTCCAGCGCGGATCGGCCAGCTTCGTTCTGTGCATTTGTCGAGATGACTATCGAAGACGTCACAAACCAGCTTCCGATAGGCAATTCCCCGAAGCCATCCGACTCGGGCCAGATTGTCTTCATTGACGGCACAAACCACGTCGGCCCCGAGTTGCCAGATCAACTTGACGGCGTGTTGAGTAAACGCCCATTGGCCGGACCCGGTCGACCCCAAACGTGCCACCGGATGGCGGATCACATGACTGGTGACACCCGGAATCACGGAGTTTTTCTCGGCCATCGGCCGGCGGTCCCAACCCACGAAATGGACCTCATGTCCCTGCTTCACCAACGTCGCACAGGTTTTCGCGACTCGGACATCGGAGCCATCGTTTCCGTAGACGATCGCGATCTTCATAAATACTCCAACACTTTCTGTCGTGGAATGTGATTTCTATCCCCGAAAGCGATTCGTACCGTTCAGGCCGCCAAACTTCGGGAAACGGGGGCACCATTGTTCCTGGCGGTCTCGTCCTCCCATTTTTTCACTTGTTGCTTTGCAACTCGGAAGGACTGTGACACATACAGGGACTGAACGAACAAGACTGTTGCCGCGTAGCACGCGGTCGCATGCATTCCGGACATCCGAGCCTGGGATGTCACCCAAAATACCAGGGCAATACAAATCACACCCAAGAGATTCATCCCAAATTTTCGTCCCTCTTCCCGCGTCAGGACGAGGATTTGATTTAAGGGGCCCCCGACGAACTGGGCAAATCCGCTGACGGCCAACAGGGGGACAATCGTCCCTGCGACCGCCCACTTCTGACCGAAAATCGTGGTGAACAATAGCGGTCCAAGTAAAGCGGCGGAGAGGGAGAGTCCTCCCCCCACCAAGGCAAGCTGCCAGGCTGTTGATTGAACAAGGTTCGGCAGCGCTCGGTTCTTTTCACGAATCATCCGAGAGGCCTCGCAGACGTACACATGCGTCACGGCCTGGCTGATCACCATCAAGGGAAGGAGGATTGCCCGATTGGCCAACGCGAATTGCCCC
>JAGQQQ010000334.1 GCA_020426125.1 Planctomycetaceae bacterium | reverse complement strand
TCCAACAACTCAGGATGCGGCGGAGCGGCGCTCAGCCGCCGTCGTTTTGGAGAGTCCGTCAAGCGGATCAATACCTCCTTCCCGCATTGGTTCTGCGACAACTTCACCCAATACAACCACAACGAAGACGCATTGCCCGTTGACCAGCACGAGTTAATTGCGTTGATTGCTCCGCGACCCGTGTACGTCGCCAGTGCCCTGGAAGATCAATGGGCCGACCCCCACGGCGAGTTCTTGTCCGCGAAATACGCTGATCCCGTGTACCGACTACTCGGGACTGATGGCTTCGGCGGCGATGCTCCGCCGAAGGGCCATCCCGCCATGGATCACCCGGTCAACTCGGGAACCATCGGCTACCATCTCCGATCGGGAAAGCACGATGTCACCGACTACGATTGGCAACAGTATCTCGACTTCGCGGATCGACATCTCAAGTAATCAGCGTTGATGAGAAGGCTTCACGTTGAGCGGCGCACTTCAAGTCCGTCGCCAAAACACGTGATCATGCCGCGCGCGGATTTTTCAGCAGTCGAAACTCTTCCGGCTCCACAATATGCACCGCTGGAAGTCCGCGACGGCTGGCTTTCACCCGTTGTTGAATGGATCGTCGGATCGCCTTGTGATAGCCGACGGACGCCGTAAACAGAGTCAACAGGTCCGCGAATTGCCGGTCGTTGGCAAGGTCGGGTTCTGTCACATGGATATGGGCATTGTATCCGAACCCAAAGAGCGCGCCATCGATCTCGCCCACCTGACGCCCATCGGCGATGATGCGGAAGTCGATCCCAAACGAGACCCACTTGCGACGCAGTTCGACATACCAGATACGGTCACGGTCCATCTCGTAATAGCAGAACGAGAAGATCGACGGGATTCGCCAGCGACGCCGGTTTTCCTGAAAGGCCGTCAGATACTCATAATTGTCCAAGCTGGATGCGAATGAAATCAGCGGGCCGTTGCTTCCCAGTGAGTTGTGCACTTCCCGAGTCGTGACCTCTTCGAGGCTCCCTTGCCAGCGGATTCGGTCTGTTGTCGACTTAAACAGCTTCAACACGAGCCGACGGCACTCCAGATCCTGAGGACACATTCGCAGCACGGGATCCACCCGACAGATTTCCGCGAGCAGTGCCTGCTGCTGCTGATTCAGCCGACCCGTGCGGCGAATTTGTCGCCGGAGTTCTTCCTGCCGTTCCTCTTTCAAGATCTCGCATTTGCGAGCCAACTTCTCGGGCGTCGGATTCCAGGCATCCGTACGAATCCCGACGACATGAATCTCGGACCATTCGCCCGTTGTCTGATCTTCTTCCGCGACGGTCCCGCAGACGTCCATGTTGGCCCCAAACTGCCGATCATCCGCCATCTTGAGCCGCTGGAGAATTTCAATGTTCGTGGGGTGGACTCCCATGAAAGCCCACATGTCGACATAGCGATGGAGCTTCGTATCGGGAGGAGCGTGGCGGGCCATCGGCCGGAGCCTCAATCTTTGAAATCAGGAATCCATTCACGTGACTAGGGTTTTGATAGGACGAATCCAGTTCGCGCGGCAAGGGGAGCAAGTTCGTTGAGGGATGAACGACGTTCGTCCGGCAACTCTCGCCATTTTTTGGGGGTTCGATGGGATGAAAGGTCGGGCGAATGGACGTCTCCTGTAACTGTTACAAACTGCCTGGGAGATCCTCCAAATCATTCAAAGGCCGCTTGACCAAAACCGGGAAATCACGAGAATCCCTCGCACCTCAACGGCGGCACGGTTCGCCACCAGAGAGGCCCCCTCGCTCCGCTTTGGAGTGAACATTTCCATCCCCGGCCATTCCGGCCAACTGTTTTGCGAACACTCGTCATGGAAGACGCAGCCTGCTTGTCAGGTTGGTGGGCAGGATGCCCTTTTTCATGCTTACCCCCTCACGACAACCCGGACCTATCAGTCTTCGCGCACTGATCCCCTCCGCGAGCTTCGTTGGCTGTGCGGACATCGCGGTTTCCGCGGTGACCGAGCAGAGCAGCGAGTGCACTCCGGGATGTCTGTTCGCAGCCCTTCCTGGCTTCCGTTCCCACGGAAGACAACACATCGATCATGCCCTTCTTGGCGGGGCCGCGGCGATTCTCACTGATCGTCCCCTCGCTCACGTTTCACTTCCCCAGTGCGTCGTCCCTGATGTACGCCATGCGTACGGTCTCGTTTGCCACGGTCTATACGGCTGCCCCTCCCGCAAGCTCGGAGTCGCGGCGGTCACCGGGACCAACGGCAAAACGACCGTCACCTGGTTGGTGAGGTCCCTTCTCGAATCTGCCTCACGACCGACCGGCGTCATCGGGACGATCGAATACAACGATAGCCTTCAGTCGCAACCGTCGTCTCTGACGACACCGGATGCCCTGACTCTGGCGCGGTGCCTCGCCGCGATTCAGGATCGACGGGCCAAGTTTGCGGCGGTGGAGCTTTCCAGCCACGCTCTCAAACAAGACCGAGCCTCTGGATTGATGGTGGACGTCGCGATTGTCACGAATGTCACCAGTGATCATCTCGACTACCACGGGTCCACGGATGACTACTTCCGCTCCAAAGCCCGGATCGCGGAACTCGTCAAACGAGGAGGTCTTCTGGTTTTGAATGCGGATGATCCCTGCCACGCGGTGATTCTGCAGCACGCCCCAGCCGATTGCCGTGTCCTGACATTCGGCTGTGAGACCGATGCCGACATCACCGCCCGCATTGAAACCATGTCATCACAAGGAACAAAGTTCCGACTGACGCATGGCGTCGAGCAAGTCGATTGCTGGACGCCTTTGATTGGCAAACACAATGTCTCGAATTGCCTAGCGGCAGTAAGTGCCGTTCGTCATTTCGGACTCAGTCTGGATGAGATCGCAACCGGTTTGGCCCAGTTTGACCATGTCCCCGGTCGCTTAGAACAAGTCGATTGCGGACAGGAGTTCCAGGTTTATGTGGACTACGCCCACACGGAAGATGCCCTGAAACACGCCATTGCGACGGTGCGAACCGTCACCACCGGCCGAGTGATTGTCGCGTTCGGAGCCGGAGGCGACCGCGATCGGACAAAGCGACCACAAATGGCCCGCGCCGCCGCGAGCGCCGATGAAGTCATCGTCACCAGTGATAACCCCCGCAGCGAAGACCCGAAACAGATCCTGTTGGAAGTCTGCGCAGGCTTCCAACTGTCCGAATGTTCCTACACATCCCTCCTTGACCGACGACAGGCCATCGAACATGCCTTGGACATCGCCCGACCGGGAGATGCGGTGTTGATCGCCGGGAAAGGCCACGAAAAGACTCAACAGATTGGTGCCGAGAAAATCCCGTTTGATGATGTTGCCGTGTGTCGCGATTGGATTCGGGCAAACCTCAGTGCACAGAGAACTTCGGAGACGTTGGCATCTCCTTGAACGTGAGCGTCGAAACTCAGCGACGTTATTGAACTCATTCCCCTGTTATGTAACGAAATTCGATGCAGCCGTTCCCCCTTCAAGCCCTGATCGACGCCACCGGTGGAACTCCGGTCGGGCTGGAGGATCTGTCGGCTCCCATCGATCGCATCGAGACCGACTCTCGCAGAATTCAACCGGGCGACCTCTTCTGGGCGCTCAAAGGAAACCGGCACAACGGCCATAAGTTCGCCAGGAATGCGATTCGTGATGGGGCCGCACTCGCGATTGTCGACACTCGACACGGCCGCAAACTCAACTGTCCACGCATTGAAGTCGACGACACACTTACTGCCCTGTGGCAATTCGCGAACTGGTATCGCAAACAGTTTGACGTGCTGCTCATCGGTGTCACGGGGAGCGTGGGGAAGACAACCACGCGACACTTGATCACGTCAGTTCTCTCCTCGCGTTTTCGTGGCATGGAGAGTCCTCACAACTACAACAACCAGTTCGGTGTTCCACTCAGCCTCCTGCAAATTGAAGCCGATCACGAGTTCGCCGTGATCGAACTCGGGGCTTCTCGTTCAGGAGACATTGAGACTCTCACGGCGATTGCCCAACCGGAAATTGGGGTCATCACCGCGATCGGTCCGGCTCATCTCGACGGTTTCCAGTCGGTCGAAAATATCATTGCGACCAAAGGGGCTCTCCTGGAGAACCTCTCCGATTCCGGGTTTGCCGTACTCAATGGCGACGACCGCAATGTCCGAAATATGGCCGATCGTTCCCAGTGTCCCGTGATTCTGGTCGGGGAACGTGAGGACAATGATCTTCAAGCGACAGAGGTCGCCGTCGACAATGGCTGGCTCGGCTTCCGAATTCAAGATGTCGAATTTCGCGTGCCAGCAACGGGCAAACATCACGTCACCTCGGCTCTGATCGCCGTCGCGATTGGTCGGCAAATCGGGATGACGGACGAAGAGATCATTCAAGGGCTCAGAACCTTCACCCCGTTGGCCGGCCGCTGCCAAACTCGGAAGATCGGTCCCTGGACAGTCATTGACGACACCTACAACGCCAATCCTCGCTCCATGTCGGCGGCATGTCAGACGCTCAAAGACTGGCAAACCCCGGGAAGCCGAATCCTCGTCATCGGAGACATGCTGGAACTCGGAGAATGGAGTGACGACTTCCACCGTTTACTCGGGGAAGAGATCGCCCGCTCCAAGATTGAAAAGTTGATCGTGGTTGGCTCGCAGGCAGCAAACGTCGCACGGAATGCGAAGTTCCACGGCATGGATGCCGGCTGCCTGG
>JAGQQQ010000333.1 GCA_020426125.1 Planctomycetaceae bacterium | reverse complement strand
AAAGTGAGGAACGATCCCCCAGCGATCAAAAAACTTCGGCCGACGATCCATTTGGATTTGTCTGCGATCGCCAAAGGATACGGTGTCGACGCGATTTCCGAATTGCTTCGAGAACATGGCATTCAACACAGTCTGGTGGAAATTGGCGGAGAAGTTCGAGCCATCGGCAGCAAACACGGAACGCCTTGGACGATTGGCATCGAGCGCCCCGAACCACTCCAGTCCGGGATCTACGCGAAGGTGCAGCTGCACAACCAGTCGCTGGCCACTTCGGGGAATTATCGCAACTACTTCGAAAAAGACGGGGTCCGCTACTCCCATACAATCGATCCTCAAACGGGCGCGCCGGTGACCCATTCTCTCGCATCCGTGTCTGTCGTTGCCGAGAGTTGCATGGATGCCGATGCTTGGGCGACAGCCCTGATGGTCGTTGGCCTCGATCGTGGAAAATCGCTTGCGGAACAACGGGGGCTTTCCGCCTATTTCATTACGCATGCGGCCAACGGGGAATACTCAGACGCGACGACATCCACCGCGCAAGGACTGTTTGCGTCGGCTTCCAACGAGCAACCCGTGAGGCCTTCATCGAGATGGGGGACGGCTTTCTCGACGTTCCTTTTGGCTCTGGGGGTTTTTGCCGTTGCCACATTGGGATTGGCGATCGGAGTGATCCTCGCGAATCGGGAACTCAAAGGAACCTGTGGCGGAGCGAGCGGACTCAAGGATGACGAAGGCCGCCCGATCTGCGAAATGTGTTCGATTCCCCCTGATCAATGTGATCGTTTCCGAGAGGAAGCGAGTACTTCGGGCGCGAAGAAATAAAGGACTGGCAAGTCTCCGCAACTGTCAATTCCATCGAGACGGAGCGTCAATCCTCCAATCGGGGTTGAACCGACATGGCAAGGGCGGAAGCCATGCAGTCTTCCACGCGCGGCATCCTCGGTGGATTGCCAGCAGCGCACAATCATTTTTCTGAGAGTTTTCGACGATGGTTCCGCAGCCTCGTGAATAGCAATTCATAGCGACGATTCGGCCGATCCTCACCGCTCGTTTCCGGATTCTCCTGGTCGGCGTCCTTCTTGGCTTGGACAACTTCAGTACCCGGAATTGGTCCCATCTTGGACTCTTTGAACTGTGTCACCTCAGCCAGCGTTTCCTGAACATCTTGGAGCAATTGCTCTTCGATATTCTCTGGAACGGGAGCCTCGTGTCGAGTCGAGGGAGAAGGAATTGGCCGCTCAGGATCCGGGAGCGAAACAGAGCCCCACTTCTCCTCGGGTAGCTCGGCTCGGCGGTCGAGTGCGGCGTATCGATCAAGAACAGGCTCTTCGACGATCTCCTGAATCCCTAGGTCCATTGTGGCTTCGTTCTGAAGCTGGGGGACAGGTTGTGGCGACGGATCGCTCGATTTCTCAGCATGTTCTTGGGCAACAGCCATTTGGGAAATGAGCGGCGAGTCATCGGCTCCGACTTCAATCGACGCAAATTCGACTTCTGCGTCGTTTTGCCGAGTTTCGTCGCTCTCATTCATTTCCTCGTCGCAGGACTCTCTCGTCCCGTTCGAAATCTGTTCGGGAATCGGGTACTCGTCGGTTTCCCACAAAGCCGGGTCCTCACCACGTTCTGGTTCGATGGGCACCGCCTGGTCTGCACCTTCCAATTGAGGGGAAGAATAAAATTCTGGCTCTCCCTCTGAGTTGTCTTCCGACGGGTTGGCGGTTGGAAGTGTTCCCCATTGAAGCGGCAGGTCCCGGAGATCTTCGAATGCGTCCCGGACAACGTCCCCATCGACCGGCCTGCGTTCCTGCGCGAAAGCGAGAAGCAACGAATGATCGGTCAACTGACAGAGACACCTGACATTCCCTTCGGCAGCGCGACAGATCATTTCCAATGCGCCTGGGGTAATGGCGTCGGACACATCGCGAATCCCGGAACTGCGAAACCGTTCGAGGAGAAATCGCGCGGATTGCTCCATTGTCATAGGTTCAAGACAGACATGGGCTCCAATCCGTTGATTGAATGAGGACTGTGCGGGGTCCGCCAACAACTCGTCGAGAGCAAATTGGCCAGTGATCAAAACTCGTATCAGGGGAGTCCCCTGGGGAGCGTAATCCACGAAGGCGCGAAGCTCATCAAACAAACGGGGATGAAGTTCATGGGCGTCGTCGATGATCAACAGCAACGACTTTCCATTTCGTGCATGCTCTTGGGCGGCCTCGAGGAATCGTAGACGGGCATCGGCTTCCTCGACACCGACATAGTCCGCCCCCAATTCATAGAGCAGCGACTGGAGAAAAGCCTTCCTGGTCTGCAAGGATGCGGGTGTGGGATAGACTGCGCGGTGCGTCTCACGAAAGACATGGGCGATGTGTCGGGCAAATGCCGTTTTCCCTGTCCCCGTTCCCCCCGTTATGACCGCCACGCCACGGGAATGAATGAGACAATTCAACACCGATTCCAGAGCCTCCTGCATCGGCCCCGTGGCGCTGAATTCGTCTGCGTTTGGAAGTGAAGAAAACGGCCGATGTGTCATCTCAAAGAACTGTTCGTACATCGGGCAACCTTGATGTCAAAGGGCCGGCTTTTTCCGCTGAAACACGAACTCCCCGGCGCAGGGGGAGCCTGCCTGTTTCATCGAACCGACACAAGGCGAACATTCAGAAAAACTATCAAGATCCTCGACCGGTCCGCTGAAAAACGGATGGGATCGGTGAGTGTCGGCGGCGATTCCCCATTTTCATTCGATTGCTCGATTGTGGCCCAAAGAAGTTAGGCGAAGCGGGCTCAGCGGTTGACCGACCCAGGTTCTCATCACATGTTCCGCACGACGATGGTCGAAATCGGGAGATGGTGAATTGGATGCGGAAGTAAAATGCTTCAAGCCATCTGGTCGTCAGGAAACCGGTCCTTCGGCGATTCACAATCAGGCGATCGCTATGGTTTCCGCGCCAGGTCGTGAAATTGCCAACTGGCACATCTGTCCCACATTTCGACCACCGCGTGGCCAGTCAGACGTCGAAATGGCCGATTCTGATTTTTGGAAACTGGGTAGAAATCCGAAATTCGAAGAACCATGGACAAAACAAATTCGAAATCAAAAACTCAAAATGAGGTAACAACTCGCTGTGGTTCGCTGGTCGCTTTTCGACCTGGTCGCAAATTGTTTTTTATTTCGAAATTTGGAATTTTGGATTAGTTCGAGATTTGGAACTTGGATCTTCGATTTACTCTGCGCTCCATCGCCCAACAATCACATTCGGTGATTTCGTCGACAGAAGGTTGCAACCTTTTGTCGCCTCGTTCGAACAAAGCAAGGACAAAAAAATCGCCGCGCGAGTCAGTCCGGTGCGGCGATTGCAATTGGTCATGCTTAGAACCAGCGTTCTGGAGAGGCGTTAATCCAAATCCGGCCCCTCATCGAGCAGCCGTTCCAAGTCGGGGGTGTCGTCATGGACGACAACCACGTTCATCGTTGTATCCAGATAGATTTTGTCCGTCAGGATCTCTTCAAGAACGGTGGCCATGGTTGGTTTGCCCTGACAATCCACCAATGGGGGGGCACCCCGGTTCAATTGGACCAGCCGCTTTTGTATCAACGTGGACAGCTTGAATCGTCCACCGACCTTCTTGGCAATACTGTCTTCTTTAAGTTCTTCCAGCATTCCACTTTGCCTCTCTCTCGGCGAGCAATGCACAAATCTGACGCACAGCCCGGTCGAGATCATCGTTGATGACGGTGTGCTGATACGAAGCGACGTATTGTAACTCGTCTTGCGCCGTTCGCAACCGCCGCAGGATGACCTCTTCCGACTCCGTTCCCCGACTGCGAAGCCGACGCTCATATTCCTCGATTGATGGGGTTTGCAGGAAAATCGACATGGCCTCCGGGTAGATCGCGATCACGTGTTGGGCTCCCTGCACGTCGATCTCCAGAAGGACCCATTTTCCGCTGGACTGGATTCGTTGGACTTCACTTTTCAGTGTGCCGTACCAGTTTCCGGTCCGATGGACCTCCGCACACTCCAGGAATTCCCCATTGGCCTCGCGCTCTTGGAACTCCTCAAGTGACAAAAAGTAGTATTCACGACCATGAACTTCCCCGGGACGAGCCGGACGAGTTGTCGCCGAGACGGCCATTTCCAAGGGCACGGGGGATTCGGCCATCAGTCTTTTGACAATGGTGGTCTTGCCCGCGCCGGCCGGACCAGACAAAATCAAAAGGCGGGAGGAGTTTTCGGAAATCGTGTCCGACATTCTGAATACGTCGTCTAAACGGGCGGTCGTCAGTCAGGAGCGAAAAGGGAGGATCCAAATCGTGACTGTACTGTCTCGTTCTGTTGAAACCAAGTTCCCGTCTTGGGATCCCCACGGGAGGGGGTGGGTATTCTCTCTATTGGCTCTTGTCGGGTTCTGTTTTTTGACACAAGAATCAACATTCGCCGATGGCACTCTCAGAGCGTCGGAATTTGAGGAGGCCATCGAGCGGCCATTGATCGCCACCCGGGAACGTGTCGCGCTGCGGGAAATGCTCCAGCGGCTTGCCGCTGACCGCGAGGTGGCTGTGGTCCTGGATCGACGAATTGATCCTGGGATTCTGTTGGATGTCCAGATCAAATCCCCTGCTTTTGATCTGGGAATCCAGTCGCTCGTTGAGCCCATGCTCTTCGACGTCTCAGTTGTTGGAGACACGATTTACGTGGGGCCGGAGTCTACAGCGCGGACCCTCCGCACGCGAATTGAACTGATTGACCGCCACCGAGATGAGATGCCCGGGATGTCACTGGGGAGAAAGTTTGAGGTGCTTCGTCGGCGTCCGGTGACTTGGGATGATCTCACAGAACCGTCTGAGATTCTTTCTCAGATTTCCGACCTCTGTGGGGTTCGGATTGGCAATCGGGAAGCGATTCCCCATGACCTTTGGCCTGCGGGATCCCTCGGATACCCCGATGCGACCGAAGCCTTCATGTTGGTCGCCACTCAGTTTGGGCTCGAACTCGAATGGGTCTCGCCCGACGAAATCCGATTCCTTCCCGAAGCCCGGTCTCCGACCATCCAGCGTCATCACCGCCCCACGAAATGGGACGTCAACACGGCCGCGGAGCAGATGACGTCAAGATTCCCGGACGCGACCATCGTCCCTCAGGGCCGATCGCTGATCGTCGCGGCGACTGTCGAGGAGCACGAACAGATGGCCGTTCTGCTCGGGGAGAAACCGCCGAGACGAGCACTGAGGAATGAATCGGCCGGAAAACTGTCGTTGCAGCGATTCACGCTCCGCGTCGAATCCGCCCCGGTCATTCAACTCTTCCGAACACTTCAAAAGCAAGGCCTTGATGTTCGATTCGATGAACAGAATTTGACATCCTCGGGAATCGACTTGAGTACGAAAGTCACACTCAATCTGAAAGATGCGACAATCGAACAGCTACTGGACCAAGCCTGCGATCCGGTTGGGTTGATCTATCGAATTGAAAACGAAACCATTTCCATCGAGCCGAAACCATGAGCGGAGATCTGGATGAATCGCCACATGGGATCATTCCGGCTTGGGCGCCTCGTGGTTGGGTTGCCCCCCAACTAAGACTGTCACGTCCTCCAGAAACTCGGAAACGTCTTCCTGGGTCACACGATTGGCGGCCGTTGCTCCCGCATTGAGTCCAACTCCCGGCTTCAGAAATAGACAGGGCAACATTGCGCGCGTCGCGGCGAGGTAAGACTGGTAAACGGGAAACTCAATGTCCGGTTCATTTTGCAGATGCTCCCCCATCTTTCCTCGCAATTGTTCATGGGAGATCCGTGGGTAGCGGTGGTGCGGTCCGTGGACAAAAATGTCGAAATTCAAAAAACTCGCAAGTCGGGTGATCGGGTTGCGAGACAAAACCGTCCGCGTTCCCCGGAGTGGATCAAAACTTGACATGCCAAGATGTTCCGTCATCTTACGCCCACTTTGAATCAGTCCAGCAATCCAGTGGGGAATGACCCAAGCCAGCAGGAATTCGAACCAATAGCCGTTCCAGCCGACCCAAGTCAGGATGGTACCCCAAAACACCCCAATCGCCACATATTCCCAGAGAATGGCACGGCGTATTTCCGGCTTTTGGATCGGACTTTCTTGGTGGAAAAAGATTCGTCCGTAAATGTAAGGAGAAGTCAATGCTCCAAAAACCAAATCGAGCCATACGAACATTCGCCTGAACCCCAGCGAGCAGTGGGGATCGGAATAGGGCCACAGTTCCCAGTCATTGGGACGGTTCAAATAGGCGTGATGCCGAATATGGGACTCGCGGTACACATTATATGGCGTCAACAGGACCGTCCCGATGATCCGTCCCATGAGAATGTTGAACCACTTCGGTCGCGGCAACGTCTGATGAGCGACTTCATGAAAGACGCTCGTCCAACAGAAAAGAAAGTAGGACGTCCATAGAACCCACGCGATCCGAACCGCCCAATGAGAACTCGGCCATCCAAAGGCCAATCCAAAAACTCCCAGAAAGGGAAGTAAAACGGCGAACTGCCGAATCAAAAGACCGGCTGGTCGAACCGCGCTCTCGGGAACTGAGGAAACGGACGTCGGCGGGTGAGTCTCAGACATGGCTGTGTCAATGGAAAACAGCAGTTTTGTTGCACATTGCACTCCGTCGCCCTACGTCTCCCGAATCCTGGGACGACCTCATTCTACCGGCAAAATGGGGCGTTTGGAACCAGCGGCCAGCAAACATTCTTATTGGGAATCCTGGGATCTCGAAATTGGTCCGTGACGGTACGAGCGTTGTCGGCGAGAGGATGCGACGGTCTCCCATTCGCGTCCGTGTGCCAACGAATTGGCTTTTCCACGTGATTCGGTTGTCGACAACGAAGCCGAATTGTCATGATTCGTCGTACTCGTGTGCTGACAAAACGAACACGGTCGGAATGATTTCGGCGAGTGCGACACGGGAGTGGCAGACGTCGGATATCCCCCCCAAGGAATCAGGTTCGACGGGGCACGAGATTGTGTGTGCGGAATTCCCGAGAGTGAAGGAGTCTGGAGATGGATGCGCAGAAGTTGGGCTCACTCGTGTTCTGTTGGGGAATCTTGGCGTCGCAGATTTTTGCGGTCGACATCCCGGTTGTTGATGTTGAAGGCCAACCTGTCGCCGCGAATGTCGAACGGCTGATCGAGGCGTACCAGTATTTGGGACGTCCGTTGCCTCAGGAGCTGGTGGCGAAGCTGCGGATCGCCGGACAGGATCGGGACGCAGGGCGGATTCAAGAACTGCTGGACCCCATGGTCCTGTTTGCCGTCTCGATGAACCCAGAGGTTCGGGTCAAAGTTCAGAGGGGACCGGCTCCGGCTCTGTTGCAGCAGGCTGGGTTTACTCCCGTTCTGATTAAGGTGCTCAACGACAGCACCGTCACGAAGCAACTCAATATTTCCAGTCCGCAAGACGGCGCGGTTTACTCCGGAGCGGCACTTTCCATCCTGCAAAGGCAAGCGCAAACAGAACTCAACGAAAATGAGAACACGCAGCGACGGACCGACCGGTTCCTGCAAGTCGAAATGTTTCAATCTCCCCCGATGACTCCCTCCCTCAGTGGACTGGAAGTCGAGTACGCTTTGGCTCTGATCTACTGCGTCGAAGCGGGAAAACGGGAAGCAACGATCGGTTTTGATGTCGGTCAAGGGACCCAGGACATTGGATTTCGTGGAGAGGTTCCGGTTCTTTTTGACGTACGGCCAGCGATCCCCCTGACGTTGCGGATCCTAGACGATAGCGGATTGCCGACGATGGCCAATCTGACGATACAGGATCAATTGGGGCACATCTATCCCCCCATGGCCAAACGGCTCGCCCCCGATTTCTTCTTCCAACCTCAGATTTATCGTGCCGATGGTGAAACGGTTCTCCTTCCTCCCGGACAGTTTCAAGTGACGGCGACGCGTGGACCCGAATATCTCGCGAAGACGATCCCGGTGAATATTGAGGAAGGTCGGGAAAATGTTCTTGATGTCCATCTACAGCGGTGGATTCGCCCGATGGACTATGGGTTTTACTGCGGCGATCACCATATCCACGGAGCGGGATGCTCCCATTACGACAATCCCACACAAGGAGTGACTCCCCGGGATATGTTTCGCCAAGTCAAAGGCGAGGGGCTCAACGTCGGCTGCGTGCTGACCTGGGGCCCCTGTTTTGATTTCCAACGGCAATACTTTTCTCCAGCGGCGGACGAAGTCAGCGAACCGATGACACTGCTGAAATACGATATCGAAGTCAGCGGATTTGGATCGGCGGCGCTCGGCCATATCTGCCTGCTCAACCTCAAAGACCAAACCTACCCCGGATCGAATGGCACCAAAACTGCCGGCTGGCCGACGTGGACCGTCCCCGCGTTACGTTGGTGCAAGGAACAAGGAGGCGTCACGGGATACCCGCACTCCGCGATGCATGTAAACCCCAAGATGGCGGCAAAACGACTGCTCACCGGATATGACCGAAACCGTGATCGCTTTCTGAGTCCGCAGGAAGCGGGACCGGCCTTATTACCAAAGCCGTTTGAAACTCTCGATGCGGATGGCAATCGATACCTCTCGGAAAATGAATTGCAGAATGCCATTGATCAGGCCGCCGATGAACTCCCCAATCTGGCCGTCCCCGAGATGGACGGCGGTGGGGCGCTGGAGATTTGCGTTTCCGCCGCCGAAGGGGTCTGTGACTTCATCAGCGCGATGGACACCGCCCGAATCCCCGAATGGAACACCTGGTATCATCTGATGAATTGTGGAATGCCCATGAAGCTGAGCGGCGAGACGGACTTTCCCTGTATGAGCAGTCGCCGCGTCGGACAGGGCCGGGTGTACGTCCAACTCGGGGAGATTGGCCGTCTCGACTTCACGGAATGGTGTACCGCTCTCGGAAAGGGACGCTCTTACGTGTCCGATGGATTTGCCCATGCGCTGCAATTCGAGGTCAACGGAACGCGGCCCGGGTTTGAGGATGTCTCACTCCCGACCGCAGGGCAGGTGATTGTTCGGGCCAAGGTGGCATTCGCGGAGGAGATCCCGAAGGCCGTTGCCTATGGAACTCTCGTACCTGGTGCCGGAAATCGGATGGTAGGTGACACCGTCAACCTGCACGCGCCCCGTTCGAATGAGACCATTCAGCCGGGAACCCGGCTCGTGGAACTCATACGCAATGGGGAGATCGTCGCATCCCAGGAAGTCCCAGCGGATGGAGAAATCCATGCACTGACATTCGAGGTCAATGTCCCGAAGAGTAGCTGGCTCGCACTCCGTCACTTCCCCCAACTCCACACGAATCCGGTCAATGTCATCATCGGGGATCAGCCGATTCGAGCTTCGGCCGACAGTGCCCGGTGGTGCGCGGAAACCATTCGGCTCCTTTGGCAGAATCGTTCCCGAAACATCGCGGCCCACGAACGGGCGGAAGCCAAGCAGACCTACGATCGAGCGATCCGATTGTACCAGCAAATCGAGCGGGAATGCGGCGGGGAATAGTGTTCTGTCGAATCCGGAATGACACGCGGTTCGAGGTCGCTCCGAACGATGACGGGTGTGCGGTCTGAACGGGGAGCGGATGTCATTGAGAGTTGGTGGGACCAGTCGCTGAAGGAGACCGCGTGGAGATTTTCGAGATCGCGATGTCTCCGGAGAAGCAGATGTCGACGTCGAACCCCGGATGACGATGCCTCTCGCGGTATTTCCCTCGATACATGTAGCCATCCACGGTTTCTTCGAATTCGACCGCATGATGGCCCGGGTCGACTTCGCAGAAGACGATCTCCGGATCGGCCCGGGGATCATCGGGGTCGGGAAAGTTGACGTTCCAGAACTCGCCGACATTCAACGGGATTTCAAAAAGCACCGAAAGGACACGCTGGCACCACCGGGAGGAGCGTTCCCAGTCCATCGGACGAAGATGGAATCGATACTGCGACAGGGCAATCGCCCGACGCCCGAGCAGCGCCGCCTCTCGTGCTGCCGCCACGGTTCCGGACATGTATGTGTCACTCCCTAAATTTCCTCCCGCATTGATCCCCGAGAGAACCCAGGACGAGTCTGGTCCGAGATGGAGGAGCCCCAATCGCGCGCAGTCTGCTGGAGTCCCCGAGATGGCGAACGAGGATCCGTCCCGTTTTTGGACGGAGATCGGGTGTTGATCCGTCACGCGATGTCCAACGCCGGATTGTTCCGTTTCAGGCGCGACAACGAGGATTGGCCCCCATCCATTCGCCACGCTCCTGAGTACCGCGATCCCAGGTGCGTCAATTCCGTCATCGTTGGTTAAGAGAATGGCCATTTCACGGAACTCCCCATATCGTCCTTATGCATTCCGATGCCTTTTCATCAGACGCAGAGAAGACATAATGGGGAATCGTAGGTTCGAGAGGGGAAACTTCGAAGAATTTCCCAAGAGAATCGATCTCACCGGGAATACGCCAAAGGAGGAATCCCGGGGAAGCCACCTTCTCAGGCATGGGACGCCTTCATCACAGTCGGAAATGGAACGTCTGCCGGAACCAACGCCAGAGCCAGTCGAACAGCGTCCGCTCCGCGACGATGATCCGGGCGTTCCCACGCATGCCATTTTTTAAGAATACGGGATCCGCATCGAATTCGACGGTCGCCTGATAGACGAGATCGGTGAGTTTTTCCCGACCTTGGGGGTCGCTCACGGTCGCCAGTGGCCCCCCATATTTGTTCGACAGGGCAGGGGGGGCGAACTCCAAATAGCGATCGGAGAATTCGATTACTTCTCCATTGAAGAC
>JAGQQQ010000332.1 GCA_020426125.1 Planctomycetaceae bacterium | reverse complement strand
AAACGGGCAAGCTGCTGGCGACGCTTGCTGAGGGCCATGACTATCTCACGTCCCGGGCTGAGTTTTTTGCGGACGGCAAGTACATGGTCACCGCCGCCGCCGACAACACGGTCCGCCTGTGGAACGTCGCGACGGGAACACAATTTCTCCGACTGGATCGAACCGGCCGATCCGCGGCGCTCGCCATCTCCGCCGACGAACGCTGGCTCGCCACCGGCAGTGAGGAGGATGACCTCAAACTCTGGGATCTCACTCAGCTTCTCGAATTTGCCGAAGGAAACAAAGACAGAAGCGAGGAATCAAGACAGCCCCAGCCTCGATTCATCAAAGTTCACAATGGCCGCGTCACCGCAATTGCATTCGCCCCGAAGGAGAATCGCTGCCTGAGTTGTGATACTCTCGGTCGCTGCGTCCTCACCGATGTGGAAACCGGAACAGCCGTCTGGTCGGTCCGTCACCATACGCGGCGGGTCACGGCCTGTGCGTTCACTCCCGACGGTTCACAGATCCTCACCGCAAGCAACGACCATACGGTCAGTCGGATCAATTCCACCAACGGACAGGAACTTTCCCATCTGGTGCTCTCCCATGACAGCCCCGTCTCGTCGATGGCCCTTTCCCAAGACGGTCAGCAAGTCGTGACTGTGGCGTCTCCCCCTGACCAGGAGAGCCATCGGGGAGCGATCCTTCGCCGATGGAATGCACAGACGGCGGACTTGCTCGCCACCGTCCAAGTCGAGGGATTCGGTTTGAATGACATTCAATCTGTCCCAAACAGCCAGTTGGCGATCGCCGTGGCCACCGATAACACCGTCCGTCTCTTTTCCCTGCAATCCGATTCTTCGTCGGAGGGGACCGTCTGGCTCGACTTTGATCGTCTTGGCGGGCTCGTCTGGTCGGCGAGGTTCACAAAAGATGGCCAATCCGTACTGACGGTGGGGGGAACCGAAGCTCAACTCTGGGATGCGGGGACGCGGCAGGAAAAGATGAATTTCAGCCCCCATGGCACCGTCGCCGCCGCAGACTTCTCCCCCGATGGAAAGTGGATTGTCACCGGCAGTTGGGACAATTCGGCGAAAATCTGGGATGCGGAGTCAGGAACGGCGGTGCGTAAGATCGAAGGGGGACACGACGGATACATCAACAGTGTGCGGTTTTCCCCCAATGGAGAGCAGATCCTCACCGCCTCGGACGATGGCACCGCGAAACTCTGGCACGTCGCAGATGGGAAGTTGATCCAGAGTTTCCAGGGACATTTGGGCCGCGTCCGGCAGGCGGTTTTCTCTCACAACGGGAAAAGGATTCTCACGGTCAGCAGCGACCGCACCGCCCGGCTCTGGGACCGCGAGGCCGGAACGATGATTGGCGAACCATTCGTCGGGCATAAATGGTCATTGTTGTGTGGAGCGTTTTCCCCGGATGATTCGCAAATTCTCACCGGGAGTGAAGACAATTCCGCCATTTTGTGGGATCTCAGCTCCAAGAAGAAGGTCGCGGAGTTTCAGGGGCATACGGCCGCAGTCACCTCTGTGGCGTTTTCCCGGGATGGCGAGCGAGCCTTCACGGCCAGCCAGGACATCTCCGCGAAGCTTTGGGACGTCACTCCGGGCCACGAAGGGACAGAGATTCTCACATTGGCAGGCCATTCTCAGGAGTTGACCTCCATCGACATCTCGCCAAAAGATGGCCGACATCTGCTCACCGGCAGCCGGGACGGAACAGCCATTCTCTGGCTGACATCCGAATGGAACGACAAAGCGGAATAGCATCCGCTTGTCTGTGCCCCGTTTCGTCTCCCCGGTGTCAGCGTGGATTAACGCTCAGTCTTGATTCGATGGCGACTCAAACGGATGTGCCAGTTTCATCTGTTCCGCTTTCATCCGAAGCTCCTCAACGATCGATCGATGAACCGGAATCCCCTCCTGGGAATACTTCTCAAAACTCAAGGCACCTCGATCTCCGGGAATACGGACGGGATTATCGGGATCAGTTCGAGGCAAGTCCCGAATCTCGTCGAGCGTAGTCCGCAGTTCTTGCTGAAAATTCTGGGGATCGCAGAACTTCATGGGGTCGATGGCGAGGAAGAAATGCTCGGAGTCGTCCGCGGAAGTCCGCCGTGTTTTATGAATCGGCATTCGCCCTCCAGCGAGCAATCCGGCCAGCACCGAACACAAGATCGACAGACCGAATCCCATGGCCCCGCCGGCCGGAAGGAGGGACATCGCGTCCGCAAGACTGAAGGCTGCCCCCCCATCGGCCGTGAAGGCCAAACTTCCGGGAAGCGGAATTCCGTACCGCTGAAGTAACTCCAATTTTCCCCAGGATTCGGCTCCACAGGCCGTATCAAACACCAAAGGGGAATGGCCGTCTACTGGCACCGCGTATGCAAACGCACAGTTGCCCACGGCCCCAGCAGTCGAGTTCGGAGCGGCGACTGATGCCCGTCCGGTGTTGGTGGTGCAAATCCCAATGACCCCAGCTTGAGCCATCAGGCGAACGTAGACTTCGGCGGCTCCCAGCGTCTGACTGTTGCCGATCGCCACAGCGGCCACGCCCGTCGTTTTCGCCTTGGAAGAGGCCAGTTCGGCACCTTTGGTCGCTGCCACGTGACCGATCGCGCGGCTGCCATCGAGAACGGCGAAGGCGTCCCCTTGCGTGAGTGTCAACACTTGTCCTCGGGGGTCGACATCGCCGAGGTCGATTGCCTCCAGCAAACGACAGAAGCGTACGAGGCCATGTGAGGGGATCCCGTACAGCTCGGTTTCCAGAATCCGGTCGACGACCACCGCGACGTCGTAGGGAAACAGACTACTTCTTTTGAGCATCTGCGCCAGCATTGGCCGCAGTGTTTCGGCACGACAGTGAACCTCATGTTGGGGATCGCGGGGGTAACGGCCTGAACGCATTGACATGTGAAACAATCCCGAGGGAGCCCAAAGCAAAACAAGGCAATGGGAATTATGGAAATCTCGAACCTGCGGGAACAGGGAGTTCGATGGGAATTGTCAGTGTCCAACCTCCCATGCGGAACGATGAGCTTGCTTTTGGTCAATCCTTCCGCGTGGGAAATGCCGGGGCGAGAACCAGAGGCTTGCGACAAATCGACGCCAGCCGGATTGCCAACTCGGTCATGTTTCCCTCGCTACGAAGGACAGTCACTTGGCCGTCGGCGAGCGAAGCGGCGACCGGTTGGAGCGAAGCGAGTGTTTCCAGTCCAAACTGCGTCAGCTCCAGTTTTCTCAGATCGTGGCGAAGCAATTCGCTTTCCGTCTCCGACCGAAAACGCCTCAGCCGAGCCAACGTGTTCCCCTGCGTGCGGTAGAGAAAGCCATCGACGAATGCTCTCATCAACCCGCCCTGAGAGGAGAAATGGTAACAACGGTCCGGCGTCAGATAGATGGAGAGCCGACCGTCTTTCCGGATTGCCGCCACAATGGGAAGGTTCTGAAAAGGCACATTGAGTTCCCATCGGGCAAGCGCGGATGCGAATTCCGCATACAGATCTTCACGGTCCGACTCGTTCCTCGCCATTTGTGTGTTCTTGCCTTTGTCAACTGGGGAGAATTCTCGATACGATCTGCAAGGTCGTTGTTGGAATTTCGGCAAATCGCAAAAAGCGCTGGTGGAAAACGACGCACTTGCCCGTTAGCATTATAGGAACGGGCTTGGACAGATGACCCGGCCAAATGCGATGTCGGCTCCTGGGCCACGGGCGTTCTCACCCGAACTGGGAGGCTCCGGTGTGATTTTTGCCCGTTCCCACCTTATTGTCCCACCGACAGTTTGAGAAGTTTGACCCGCCGACAGTTTGAGAAGACTGTCCTAACGACAGTTTAAGAAGTTCATCGCGAATGCTTCTGCTCGTCATCCGTGCCCTGTACATTGTGATCGCCGTTGGAGCGTTGGCGACCTACTGCTTTTCGCAGGAGACTGCGGCGCCCCCGTTTGTGAAAGAACATCCGGTTCTGGCGTTCTTTTTGTTGCTTTTGATCGCCATGTCGATCCTGCTGGTGGATGTGCTCATTCCCCGCAAGAAGATCGATGTGATCTCGGCCGTTTACTTCGGACTGTTGATCGGGGTACTTCTGACCTATCTGCTGAATCTGGCCATTCGTCCGCTGTTTGACATGGAGGATTTGTTTGGAGGCCAGGGAGAACCGCTCCGAGGTATGGTCACCTTGCTTTCGATTTTGGTCCTGCCCTACTTGTGTATCACATTCATGCTCCAGACGAAGGATCAGTTCCGGTTCGTCATTCCTTATGTTGAGTTCTCTCGTGAGCTCAAGGGGGGACGCCCGATGATTCTCGATTCCAGTGCTCTGATCGATGGGCGCGTGGCCGATTTGGTGGCCACAAATATCGTGGATTCAGAATTCGTCGTCCCTCAGTTTATTCTGCAGGAAGTTCAGGACATCGCCGATAGCCATGACAAGGTCCGTCGGAGTCGAGGACGACGGGGACTCGACGTCTTGAAGAAGTTGCAGCAGGATCCCAAGGTCGACATCCGCGTCCACGAGACGATGCCATCGACCGACAAGACCGTCGATCAGAAATTGGTGGAACTGGCCCGGGAACTTCATGGTCGCCTCGTCACCAACGACGTGAACCTGAATAAGCTCGCGGGAGTCCAGGGAGTCGATGTTATCAATCTGAATGACGTGGCCAACTCGCTGAAACCGAGATTCATTCCTGGAGAACACGTTCGAATCCGCATTATCAAGGAAGGGGAGGGCCCCGGACAAGGCGTTGGCTACCTCGACGATGGCACGATGGTCGTTGTGGAACAGGGGATTCGCGAGATGGGGCATGAAGTCGACACGGTCGTCACCAGTGTCCTACAGAACAGCGCTGGCCGCATGATCTTTTCTCGACTGGTCGACGGCCATGTCTCATGAGTGCCGTCGTTTCCAGAGAACGTTTGGAGCGGGCACTCCAGACGGTTCAGTCACTTTTGCTTTCGCATCGACTCCCCCAAGGACACTGGGAGGGGAAGCTTTCCACATCCGCTTTATCGACGGCCACCGCCGTGATGGCGCTCGAACAGGTTCGCCGACAACAAGCCGAGTTTGAGACAACAGCGCAGCCGCTGATCAAAGCCGGAATCAATTGGCTGGCCACCCACCAGAATGACGATGGGGGGTGGGGCGACACCATCAAAAGTTTCAGCAATATTTCCACCACGATGCTGGCAAATGCCGTCTTTCATGCGACGGATCACGTGGAAAGGTTCCCTGATGTCGTTTCCCGGTCCCAAGTCTTCATCGACCAAGCGGGAGGGGTTCCCGCCCTCGTCGCTCGCTATGGGAAAGACAAGACCTTCTCGGTTCCCATCTTGACCCATTGTGCTCTGGCGGGACTGGTTTCATGGGACCAGATCCCCGCTCTTCCGTTCGAACTGTCCTGCATTTCCCCAAAATTCTACGCGACTGTTCAACTCCCGGTGGTCAGTTATGCGTTGCCAGCGTTGATCGCCATCGGCCAGGTCCGGCATCATTTTCGAAAACCCAGGAATCCTCTCCTCTCCTTTCTTCGAGACTCGCTGATTCCCAGAAGCCTGCGGGTGCTGACCCGAATCCAACCTGAAAATGGGGGGTTTCTGGAGGCCGTTCCGTTGACCAGTTTTGTGACCATGAGTCTCGCGGCCAAGGGACTGACGGACCATGCCGTTGTGAAGAAAGGAATTCCGTTCATTATTCGATCTGTCTTACCAGACGGGAGTTGGCCCATTGATACCAATCTCGCGACTTGGGTCACCACGCTCTCGGCGAACGCTCTCACCCGCGAACTGGACGGCAAAGAAGGACTGACCTCCTGGCTGTTGGATCAGCAGTATCGGCGAATCCATCCCTACACGAACGCCCCCCCCGGCGGATGGGCCTGGACGGACCTCCCCGGAGGTGTTCCCGACGCGGATGACACCCCCGGCGCGATCCTGGCACTCGTGAATCTTGCGAAGTCGAGGCCCGATCGAAATGTGTGCGAAGCCATCGTCGCGGGTGTGGAGTGGTTGTTAAATCTCCAAAATCGGGATGGGGGCTGGCCCACCTTCTGCCGGGGGTGGGGAGCATTGCCATTTGACCGAAGTTCGTGTGATATCACCGCCCATTGCATTCGGGCCATTACGAAGGCCGAAGACGTCTGCGGACCTTTTGCTGGATCTCGGGAGGCCATCGGTCGAGGATTCCGATATCTCGGGAAGATGCAGCAGGAGAATGGAGCCTGGCTCCCTTTGTGGTTCGGAAACCAGTACCTGGAAGCGGAAGAGAATCCCGTTTACGGGACTTCGAGGGTTCTCTTGGCTTATCGGGACACCGGTACAACCGATGGCCTCGCGCCGCGAGATGGCATCCTGTGGCTGCGTTCGATTCAGAACGAAGATGGGGGCTGGGGCGGAGGTTCAGGAACTCCGTCTTCCGTGGAAGAAACAGCTTTAGCGGTGGAAGCCCTGTCCGGAGTCTCCTCCGCCGAGGAAGAGTGGAAGCGAGGAGTCAATTGGCTCATTGAACGGATCGATCAGGGAACCATCGGCGAAGCGAGCCCCATCGGTTTCTATTTTGCCAAATTATGGTATTTTGAAGAGTTGTATCCGCTGATCTATGCCAACAGTGCCTTGCGGTGCGCGGCGGCATCAGCACACCCTCCGACACCTTGACTCATTTCTCGCCCGTCGAATGCGGCGGCGCTGACAAATGACGAAGGGAGTTCTCGCCTGACATTCCTTCCCACACTTTGGATGATTCCCTTTCCACACTCGAATGTCGCAGCTTCGGACAACTGGAACATCGGGAAGAAATGGACTGGGGAGTTCGAGTTGCGGAAATAGAATATTGGGAATCAGTAGTTTGCGTCGTGGAGTTGCGACCGCGTCGATGTGGTAGAATCGCCGAAACTCCTGACAACCGCATCACACAATCCGAATTTCCAGACCACTCGGGATCCATCGCCCGCCCCATGGCGAAGGCCTTCCGAAAGGAGCCCCGTTTTGGACTTCCTCGATAAGAGTTTGACACCGGTCGGCCAACCGCCGGAGATGTCCCTGGCGTCTCCAGGCTCAGGCCGTGTCTCGTCAACCAGTTCGTCTCCTGGCGACGATGATCCGCTTCCCCAAAAAAAGCGGAAACGAAAAAGTACAAGTCACCTGAAGGCCGTCCCCGAGACGCTGGCACTTCGAGAACTCATTAAGGGGGACGCCGAGGCTTACGCTCGCAGCCTCGACAAGGCCCAGCCATTTTCCCGCAACGATTTGGAAACCTGGGGAAGGGATTTCCTTCATCGAATCGATCAGCCGGAAAAGTACCTGGGCTTTGCGATGGTGATGATCGGAAACTATTTCTGGAAACGGCAGTTTCTGTCTGTTCCGTTCGATCGACGGATGCTGTTATTGCCGCATTGTCTGAAACACGCGGAGGGATGTCCCGCGGAGTATGACGAATTCGGTCTTGACTGTGAGAAATGTGGCGCCTGTTCGATTGCCGACTACAAGGTTCGCGCGGAACAGCTCGGCTACAAGGTTCTCGTTGCCGAGGGGTCCCCGATCGTCCTGAAAATCATTGTCGAAGGGTACGTCGACGGCATCCTTGGGGTTGCTTGCCTGAATGTCCTCGAAAAGGCGATTGACAAAGTCCTGATCGCGGGAGTTCCCTCCTTCGCGGTTCCTCTGCACTCAGGCGATTGCAAGAACACCACTTTGGATGAAAGTTGGGTCTGGGAAGTTCTGGAAAAATTTGAGCCGCTGGAAAAGCCGCAGACGCGGAGTTACGTCTCGTTAATGCGAGCTTCCGCCGATCTATTTGGAAACCGGTTTGGCCAATTGCTTCCCCGTCAGAGAAGCCAAACTCCCGACCGGGCTCAAAGCCCCTTAGGATTGACGGAAGATGTTTCCTTCGACTGGCTGGCAAACGGCGGAAAGCGGTTTCGCCCCTTCATCACACTCGCGGCATATGACGCCGCAACGGGAGGAGATCGAGTCAACGGCCGCGTGAAGCCGGAAGAGCGTCCCTTTGGAGATGGAGTCGCCAAAGTCGCGATGGCAATCGAAGCCTTCCACAAGGCCTCGCTCGTCCACGACGATATCCAGGACGATGATCTCTTCCGATACGGTCGCGAGACCCTCCACCGAAGCCAGGGATTGGGGCCGGCCATTAATATTGGGGACTATCTGATCGGGGTCGGCTATCGCCTGTTGAACGAATGTCGAAAGGAGTTGGGAGCTGAGGTCGCCTGCGACATTACAGACGCCATGTCAACTGCCCATATCCAGCTGTGTGACGGACAGGGGGCCGAGATGGCCTGGCAAAACCGACCCGACTGGAACATGAAACCTCTGGATGCACTTCAAATCTATGCCCTCAAGACCTCTCCTGCCTTCGAAGCCGCTCTCTACGCGGGACTCAGAATGGGAATGGACGCTGAGCCCTATCGTGAGACGGTCTCTCAGTTCTGCCGGCAACTCGGAGTTGGTTTCCAGATTCTCAACGATCTCAAGGACTGGTCCGGAGACGAAGACAACAAGCTGGTTGCTGGGCAGGACGCTCTAGCTTTGAGACCCACGGTGATGTTGGCCCTCGCTCTTGAGGCCGCCAATGGGGAACAGCGACGCGAGATCCAACAGCTTTTTGAGTCCGATGAGAGTGACACGGTACGTTTGGCGAAACTCCGTCGCCTCATGTCCGAGTTCAGGGTATTCGACAAGGCCGAAACATTGGTCGACAAGTGTCGTCAGCGCGCGGAAACCCTGGCCGATGGTATCGAGTTGGATGAAATCCGGCAGTTGTTCTATTTCCTCGTGGATACCGTGTTGGCCGACGAGGGTGAGCCATCTCAACTCGAAAAGACTCAGGCGGGGAACCCGATGTTGATGCCGCTTCCGGTCGTGAGTCTCGCGGGAAGTTGAGCATTGGCACCTGAAAAGGGACTTCGCAAAAGGCAAGTTGCCGTGGAAGTTCCGCTTTCCCGCTTGGAACAGTTTCCGTCCTGCGTTTCCACGCTACCATAGGGCCACTCGGGGCTTGATTTCGGCAAACACGGTTTGACAGGTACCGGCAGGAGAATGGGCTCCCCGTTCTAAAATTGGCCACAGTCTCCACGTGAGCGGAGACCCGCCGTAAGGAGTTTTCGAAGAATGCCGTTGGAACGTATCAGCCGGACTTGCTTCAAATTAATTCATGGTCGGAATCTCGTTTACAACCAGTGCTGGGAAGATCCGCGTCTCGATCGCCAGGCACTCGAACTAACGGGCGACCATGATGTACTCGTGATTACTTCCGCCGGTTGCAACGCTCTCGACTACGCCTTGGCCGGAGCGAACCATGTTTATGCGGTCGATATGAACTTCCGTCAGAATGCCCTGCTTGAGCTGAAAAAGGCCGCGATTCGAACCTGCGACTACAACACATTTTTTCAGATCTTTGGCCAAGGTCGACTGCCAGAATTCAACACGGTCTATCCGGAAAAACTCCGTCCCGAACTTCCGGAATTCGCCCAGCAGTTTTGGGACCGGCACGGAAAATTCTTCCGCGGTGCGAAACGTCGCCCGAGCTTCTATTTTCACGGGACCTCCGGCCTCTTCGCCTGGATGGTCAACGGCTACATCAATCGCGTGGCCCGGATCCGTCGCGGAGTCAATGAAATCCTCGAAGCCAAAACGCTGGAAGAGCAGCAGGAAATCTACCAGCGAAACCGTTTGAAGGAATCCTTGTTCCGGCCTCTCGTCCAGTGGATGCTCAACCGGGACACCACGATGGCGATGCTTGGCGTTCCTCGGAGTCAGCGCCGCCAACTCGACGTCGGCTACCCCGGTGGGATCGTCCAATTTATTGTCGACCGGATTGATACCGTTTTCTCGAAGCTGCCCTTGTCCGACAACTACTTCTGGCGGGTCTATCTCACAGGTCAATACACCCCGGAATGTTGTCCCGAGTATCTCAAGCCAGAGAACTTCGACTCCCTGAGAAACGGGATTGTCAACAATGTCACCACGCACACGGATTCGGTACTCGACTTCCTCGAGAAACATCCCGGGAAAATTTCGCGGTTCGTGCTGCTTGACCACATGGACTGGCTGTACAGCAACTACCAGGAAGTTCTGACTGCCGAATGGCAGGGCATCGTCGATAAGGCGGCCGAAGATGCCCGAGTCATTTGGAGAAGTGCGGGGCTTAAGGTGGACTTTGTCGACCCAATTGAAGTCCAGGTGAATGGCTCCAAAACCAAGATGGGAGAGCTGCTCCATTACAATCAGGATCTCGCGGCGGAACTGCACCCGATCGATCGCGTGAACACCTACGGCAGTTTTTACATTGCCGATCTGCGGGCATAACGGCCCCATCTACGGCCTCCACGGCGGGCAAGGTCACAAATCGGCCGGCCCCATTCTTGGCAGACACGAACTCTCAAACGGAAGACTTCGGTGGGACTAGGCAGCGATCTGAAAACACTTTGGCATCTTGTCTTTCACAAGAATCGTGGCACCACCCATCAGGAACGGCTGGAAAGTTTTTATTCCGGCCAGGCGCAAGGGTACGACGATTTCCGCCGTCGAATGCTCCACAGCCGCCAGGAGATGATTCAGTCGATTCCGGTCCCCGAAAGTGGAATTTGGGTCGACTTGGGAGCCGGAACCGGCGAAAACGCGGAGCACATCGGGGAGAACATCGCGAAGTTACAGAAGATGTATCTCGTCGATCTCTCGGAATCTCTCCTGGAACAGGCCAGCCGTCGAATCGCGGCCCGCAGTTGGACGAATGTGGAACCGGTTTGTTATGACGCCACGACATTCGCCCCCACTGAAGGGCAAGTGGATGTGGTCACGTTCTCATACTCGCTGACCATGATTCCGGACTGGTTTCGTGCGATCGACCACGCCTATGAATTGCTCAAACCTGGGGGCATGATTGGTGTCGTCGATTTCTATGTGGCCCGCAAGCATCCCTCCGACGAACACATACGGCATCCTTGGTCGACCCGAACTTTCTGGCCCACTTGGTTTGCATCCGATAACGTCTTCCTCAGTCCCGACCACCTTCCCTACTTACGAAACAAATTCGAGAAAGTACAACTCGAAGAGCGACGGGGAAAGATTCCCTATCTCCCATTCGTGCGGGCTCCCCACTACATCTTTTTGGGACGGAAGCGCTAACGGCGTCGCCCATCCGTCAACAAAAAACACGGATGAGGGGTCCCGAACTCGGGACTTGGTCACGCTACACAGAACGCGAGCGGCTCGAGCGCGCAAAAAACCCCGCGCCGAGTGCTGCTGAATCTCGACGCGGAGTCAACGAAAGGGCAGTAGAAATGCGGGGGCTTCCGAGACCACCTCGGGAAACCCCCGCTGTGCATTCGAGCAAGTGCGGGCCGGTCTTGCTCGGGCGTTATTCTATAGGCATATCCCGTGCCAATCGGGATCCCCTCGAAACACTGGGATTCTTGCATCAATCCTCTTGGATTTCGTGGTGCTATGACGTCGATCACTACAAATCGGTGCGCATGGTAGCGCAATATGAAGCATGAGTCATTTCACCCGGAACTCCCATTCATCCCCTTTTCAGATTTCGATTTTTCCTGTCCGAGAAAGGAGCCATCGCCACTTGGCTTCCCAAGCGTATTTCCCTGAGTTCAGGGAGTGAATCTCACGAGATGAGGCTGGTACGTGAGGACATCAAAACCAAAACCGAAGAAGTGGCGCA
>JAGQQQ010000331.1 GCA_020426125.1 Planctomycetaceae bacterium | reverse complement strand
TCGATGGACCCATTACGTTCTTCTGGTTGGGCATCGGAACCCTCCTCAAATTTCCGTCGAGGGCCTGAAAAGGACGCTTGCGGAGGAGGATGTCCGCCGGGACCTGGAAGAAATCGGGATGACCGACCCGTACAAGATTCTTGCAACCTTTTTGACCTCTGCGGATCAGATGTCTCCGCTTCTGGCGGGCAACGACCTGAACACCGAAAACTTTCCGATTTTGGAGTTTTCCGTTCCGAAATTCGACACAGGGCCGTGGTCCGCGCAGAGGAACCTGAATCTGCTCCGCCAGTTTCACAGTTCCGTCCGTCCGTGGCTCAGCGTTCAGACAACGAGTGAGGACCTCGAAAAAATTGACCGGTATCAACAAGCGGCCCATCAGATCCTCAGGGCGCAAGAGGCCGAAAGACTAACGCAGGTCGAGACCGCAACGAGAGCCTACCTTGCGGCTCTCAAACTGACCCCCGAGGATCAGGCGATTGCCAAGGCACTCGAGTTTCCCGAACTCCAGCGCGTTGCCGAAGAAGGTCAGCCAACCGCGTGTCTGTTGCTGGGCCGGAGTCGTCAGATCCGAGGGGATTTTGAACAGGCGCGGGATTATTTCGATGCCTTTCGAGAGAACCTGAGCCGATTAACTCCGCCACAGAACTCGGAGGAAACCCAGTTGGTCCAGCAGGCGCGCGCTTGGGCTCCCTGGGAGGAACAATGGCGAGCAGAACTTCGAATGGAGTCCAAGGAGGCAGGCGACGAGAATGAAGTTCCTTAATAGCGGAGCAAGGATGAAACTTCTGTCGAGTTGTTCCCGGAGTCATTTCCCTGTAGGGTTTGATGGAATTCGGTATTGCGCTTCATTCGGATCCGTTCCGTCATCTCGTTGGTGTGCTGTCTGACGGAAGCCTGGCTGACGTGACAGGTTGGAATCCCCCTGGGGTGGTTTCCCGAGTCTCTCGCGACCTTCCCAAATCGAACCTCAGACCAACGCAACCGAGCGTTGAAGAAGGACAAGATGCAGCGTCCGATGGAAGTCCGGTATTGGTTCTTAGCGATCGATTTGGCACTGACGTTGATCGTTGGTTGTGATTCTCTCCAAGGGAACAGTCCCTCGGAAAAATCCATGCTTCCGGGAGCCACAATTTCGCGAGATCTCAAGGAGAACGTCAAGTCCGTTCGGTATGAGGATTCCCAGCCGGGGGACGCGGCGTTTGTGACCTTGGAGCGGTTCGGCACGACGAAGGAAGTCTACGCCGACGCCCCCGAGGCGACCGACGCGGCGTTGGAGTCGCTTGCCAAACTCAAGGAACTCCAGGTGATCTCGCTGACCTCCAGCCAGATCACAGGCAGCGGATTGCAGGCGTTGGCGACGTTGCCGAACCTACAACGGTTGGATTTGTCGTCGAGCCACCAACTCGACGAGGCGGCACTGGCTTCCTTGGCCACGGTGCCATCCCTTGAAGCGCTCATCCTCAACGACACTCCGGTGGCCGGCCATCTGGCCGAATTGGTTTCGCCATTGCCCAAACTGAATGAAATCCAGCTTGTCGGGACACACATTGACGACGCGGCCGTGACGAAGATTGTCGAGGACCATCCATCGCTGCTGCACTTGTCGATCGGATCAGATCGGATCTCCGATGCTTCGATCGAAGCGATTACCAAACTCGAAAATCTTCAGGTTTTGGAGATCATCCAGAGTCAGATCACCGACGCGGGGCTCTCAAACCTTGCCCACCTCGATTCTCTGCAAGTCGTTCGGATCAACAAGAACTCGGGAATTTTCGACGAGGGCATCGCCTCTCTGGGGAAGCTTCCGAAATTGACGCACCTTGATGTGTCGGAAACAAACTTTACAGGGAAGGGGTTCAAGCAAGGGGGCTTTCCCAGTTTGTCGCTTCTCGAAGCAATGCGTACCAAGATCACGGACGCTGAACTCGCAGATTTCAAGGGGATCGTCAATCTGTATTCCCTAAAGATCGATGGAACGGGTGTCACCGAAGCGGGTGTCCGCAAGGTGTTCAATTCGAATCATCAGACAGCCGTCAGTTTCACTCCAGATGCGGAGAAATCGCCGACTCACGAACGACGCAACTCCCCGGAGGCGAAGTCACCAAATCGCTAAATCTGATTGGCGATTTCTGTCGTTGTCCCCCTCAACGAACGTTGTCACTTCCTGAAGAAACGGAAACGAAATCCGAGGGAAATTTGAGGTCTTGTCTCCCCATTTGCGACATTCCAAGCCGTGCGTCCGGAGCCCCAACTTTCTCCTGACTGGCAAAAAGAAAGCCGCCTCAAATCCAATTGAAGCGGCTTAGATCACGATCGCTTCTGCGATACAGGACTGAAAATCCGCCAGCGTCAACCGTCGTCGACGGCTAATTGCCTCCTCCCGACGCTTGTCTTTCCATCTCTGCCTGCATTTCCTTTTCGTAATCCGCCTCGTGCTGAGCGGCCTGTTCCGCATCAATCTCCGGAATGTCCGAGTAGTCGCTCTGTCCACATCCAGCCAGCCAACCAACCAGACAACAGGCCGATACAACGGGAATCCACTGCTTCATCATCAAATCATCCTCGCTACAATTTCCACGCATCACAGGCAAACCAACTCATTGCCGGTGCCACCTCTACTTGAAGAACAAATTCGTTATAGATGATCGGTTTGAACGGAGCAATGGTGTCACGAATTGTCGCGTGGATGGTCGTGAGTGCGTCCCAGGAGACAGATCATTGAAACTCCCTTTCCAGTCGGAGCGTCGATTGATTCAGGAAGGTGCGCAACTCTGATCATGTTTCGATCGGCGTTCGGAGAATGTTCCGACAGCCGATCGGGCTCCACGGATTAAAGCGGGAATCGCTCCGCGTTGGGGGCTATTACCATGCCACAGCCGGATCTTGTCGTGCGATTTTCGTGGCGTCAGCTTCCGGCTTGAGAAACACGCGGAGAAAACGTGGCAAGCAGGATGCTTCCTCCCACTTCTCCGTTGTGACAATGCACTATGTCCCTGGGTCATTCGAGAGAGTGCCATCGTGGATGGGGTGTCCCGGGAAGTACGCGTCCCAGGCCGGCGCAAATGCCGTGATCCCAGCGAGAGGTTGGAGAGCTTCACCGGACAGGGGGCCGGAGATGGCCCGTCCAATGCGGGGATCCCATTCGGTTCCCGTTTCCGCGTCCAGGACCTTGCCATTGTTTTGCGAAAAGGTCAAAACAAGATCTCCCAGGCGCCGAGAGAACGCTCTGACTGTCTGTTCCGCTTCATGGTAAAAAACAACGGCTTCCCGGCCTCCCTCCGTGATTTCGAGAACGGGATGTTGACGGAGATACGCGAATTTCCAGGCGATCGGTTCTCCTCCATCGCGGAGGCCAAACACCATCGGTGAGCCGATCGACTGATAGTAGTCCAATTTCAGAACTTGGCTGACTCGTTGCGTGACGAGCATGATTGTTTCGGGATGACTTTCCCTCCAGGCTCTCCAGGTCGTGATGACCGCTGGAATCGGTTCCAGCCGGGTTCCTTGCCGCTCTCCAGCAACGCATTCCCCCAAAAGGTGATTCCAAAAGGATCCTGTCGCGACGTCGTAAATGACCAACGTGTTGTTCCAGAGCAAGCCGGAGCATCCAAACTTGTCGACGTGTCCGCCAATCTCTCGCGAGAAGACCGCGGCGGTATGGCAAATGTCACACCAGGTGACCAGAATCTCCTCCCCCCCAAGCGTGTCGTTGATCACCTTCCGTTCCGGGGCGTCAATCATGTTCAACGGATAGGCTTTTGCCTGTCCGTTGATGACCACGCCGAGCACAAGCTCCTCGGGATTCAGCACTTCTTCCGCCTGCGACGCCGTTCCCGTCGGCACGCCGACAATTGGCTTCATGGGAGGAAGCATCTCAATCGACTCCTTGAGGAACTTGTCTCTATGGCGCCGTTGCTCGGTGGTCATACGACCGTCGTTGACCTGGCCGGAGAACGCGATAAAAATGAGGATCGCGGCCAGAAAGCCCAAACACAGTCCAATCACCAGTTTCCGCAACAACAAAGGGACTCCCTCTCGAAAGATGATCAGCTTGGGAAATCTCGATCAACGGATCCTAACACGCTTTCGGGCTGCAAAGAAGCCGTCGTGCGAGGGGGCTCCCATGTGCGAGGCCCATCCCGAGTTTCCCATGCTTTGGAGAAGTCATCGGAATGCGAGGCAAGTTGCTTTCTGGCGTAGTCGTCATCCCCGATACTGGGTGATCCCGACGCTCTTCTGTTGCCTCATGTGGCTTGGGTGTGGATCCCGATCAACGAAGAACGGACCAGATCGGAATCGTCCTGCCCATGTGGAGAGTCCATCGGTTGAGTTCGAGGCGCGAGGGGAAAATTTTCAGTGGCACTTTTATGGGGCGGGACCGGATGGCGAACTTCGAACAACGGACGACGTGTTTCTCGGCAATACGTTGACGGTTCGCCCGAATACGAAAGTCGAATTGGATCTGACGAGCAAGGACTACATTTACACTCTGACGTCACCAGATGGCGCCAAGGAAATCGCGGTGCCGGAGATGATTCACCGGATTTCTTTTGTGGCCCCCCAGGACGGGGATTACGAGTTTCGAACGGATCCCTTGTGCGGGCTTCGTTACTTTCACGATGACGTCCAGGGCCGGATGTCAGTCACTCCTGCGTCTCTCAGTATCCAAATCGAATAAGGCAGACTCATGCATTTGGCACCGGGAGGTCCCCAGAGCCATTTCGGTTCGGTGTCGTTGAACAGGTCGGGAGAGATGCGAGAAACAGGAATTGCCTGGCTCGCTTCCATCTTTCTTGGTTCGCTCTCGATCGCCGTCGCGATGTCCGGTTGTCGAGCGGAGTCCGTTCCCGTGGAATCGACCCATCGACAGGTGGAAGGTGCGTTCCATGTCCATTCGGGGGACAGGATCCAAGAGGCGCTGGATGCCGCTGCCGCCGAAGGGATCAAACAGGTCGTCGTCCACGAGGGAATCTATCGCCCGGACTCTCCTGGGCAAGCTCTGATTTGGCTCAATCGTCAGCACGACGGAATCGCACTTACGGCACAGGGGGACGTCACATTGCGAGCCGACAATCCCGAAGTGGCCGACCCGAATTCGGAAAGTTACCCGGCGATTGTCAATCACGTCGTGTACTTCGGAGACGGCATTACTCCCGCGACGATCTTCCGAGGATTTCGAATCACGGGATCCCATGCCTTTGTAACACGCGATGAGTCCGTTTCGATCCAAACCGAAACGGGACTCGAAAGTCTGAACAAGGTGGAGTTCTTCTACACGGACGGAGGAGGGATCAAGATTTTCGGGAGATCTTATCCGACCATTGAAGAGGTCGATGTGGTCGGAAACTACGCCCGTCCGTGTGGGGGGGGCGTCTCCGTCGAGCATCGGGGGTTCCATCAGGAGTTTGTCACTTTTCGGGACTGCATCTTTCGGGAGAACCGATGCCAACTGACGGGATCCGGCGTGGATGTTCTCCCAGAGAGTTCCGCCCGGTTCTTCAATTGCCTATTCCTGAATAATGTCGGAAATCTCGGTGAGGATGATGTCAGTCCCGAAGGAGAAAGCTACAACGCGGAACACGGCTCCGGAGCGCTCACGGTCTTTCCAGGATCTCGAGTCATCGTTGAGAACTGCACCTTCACGGGAAACTGGAATGGCGTCGACGACAAAGGAATGGGAAACGTTTATCAGAACAACATCTTCTGGAACAACACTCGTCCCGGGGGATTGTCGCCGGGAGAACGGTTCGAATTTGACATCCTGAGCGGAGTGAATGTGAAAGGGTGCTGGATCGCCGGCCGGATTCCTGATTTGAGAGAGACGATTGACGAATCGCGAAATGTCCTGAAGGCTCCGGATCCTCAGTTTGACTCGAATTTCGCTCCGAAATCGCCAACATACGAAGGAGTGGGCTACCGTCCCGTCGGTCGGTTCGCACAGACACTTTCCGAGATTTCAAAATCCGATTCTTCAAACCGACCTTGAGGTCCCTCGATTTGAGCATCTCCATCATCCTTTGGAAGACCGATCGCCGGAGTCCACGGTTTCCCGTTTTCGTGTGGCTCGCAATCCTCAGCCTGTCTTTTCCCGGATGTTCCCGGGACGAGGTGCTGACTAAGGGGAACGGTCAGCCGAAAGGAGACAGCAATGCCCCGCTACCGGACGGACATTCCGATACACGCAAAGTGCCCGTCCTCGGGAATGTGGGGGATTTCCTGTTGACGGACCAGTTCAAACGCTTGTACGGCACCCAGGAATTGCGCGGCAATCTCGCGATTGCCCACTTCTTTTTCACCACGTGCCCGTCGACATGTCCCCAGCAGATGTCGACCATGTCCAGGCTTGACAAATGGCTTGAGAAGCAGCCGTTTGCGAAATACACCCAGCTGTTGAATATCACGGTGGATCCCCAGACGGACACGCCGGAGGTGCTCCGAAAGTATGCCGCCCAATTCGAGGGGCAAGAGGACTCCCGTTGGGTCTTTCTGTCGGGAGAGCCTCATGAGATCCGCACTTTGGCTGAAGAGCAACTGCACTTGCCGATTTCATCGGGGCAGGCCACGGAGAACATGCCGATTGGGCACTCCACGAAGCTCATTCTGATCGATCCCATCGGGAGAGTTCGGGGTTATTACGATGCGCTCTCCGACCGGGATGTCGCGGAACTCAAGAAAGATGCCCTGGCTGTCTGGAGCGAACAGGTCCCGTTTCTTAACGAGGCGATGGATCCCCCCTGGCTGGAGATCCGCGGTCAGGCGCAGCGGAATGAGGCGTCGAAAATTCGGGTCCAGCACGAATTCCAATTTCAAAATCGACAACGCGAATCGGGTATCCGTTTTCTCCATCAGATCGTTGATGACGCGGGATCCGACTACAAGGGCGTCCATTATGACCATGGGAATGGGCTGACGCTGGCGGACGTGGACAACGACGGAAACCTCGACCTGTATTTCACAAACCAGTTGGGTCGCAATGAACTGTGGCGAAGCCGCGGCGATGGGACGTTCGAAGACTTCACGGACCGGGCCGGAGTTGCCGTGGACGACCGAGTCTGCGTCTCGGCCAGCTTTGTCGATATTGATAACGACGGGGACTGCGACCTGTACGTCACAGCGGTCAGGGCCGGAAACCTCTTATTTCGGAATGATGGTAACGGCCAGTTTCAGGACATCACCGCCGACTCGGGCTTGGGATATTCCGGGCATTCCTCTGGGGCGTTGTTTTTCGATTACGACCGAGATGGACTGCTGGACCTGTTTTTATGCAACGTGGGCATTTACACCACTGATCAACAAGGGCGAGGAGGATACTACGTCGGATTCAAAGACGCTTTTTCCGGCCATCTGAAGCCGGAGCGGACAGAGATCAGCCGACTCTTCCGAAATCTCGACGGTCTTCACTTTGAAGATGTCACCGATGAGATGGGAATGGACGAAGGAAGTTGGACGGGCGACGCGGCGTTGATCGATGCCAATCGGGACGGATGGATGGATTTGTACGTCCTGGACATGCAGGGAAACGATGAGTATTACGAGAACCAACAGGGGAAGTCGTTTGTCCGAAGAAGCCGTGAAATTTTCCCCAAAACGCCTTGGGGAGCCATGGGAGTGGGAGTGTTCGATTTCGACAATGATGAGGATCTCGACATCTTCGTGACCGACATGCATTCCGACATGAGCAAGGACATTCTCGCGGACATGCGTTCGGAATCCAGTCTGCATAGCTTCTATCTTGAGGAGAAGGAGAAGGCGACCATGCAACTCCCTGAGTCGCTTTTGAAGTCCGAAGGGGTCAGCATCTATGGCAACGGCTTCTTCCGGAATGATGGTCCAGACGCGTTCACCGAGATCTCCGATGAGATTGGTGCTGAGAATTACTGGCCATGGGGATTGAGCGTCGGAGATTTGAATGCCGACGGATTTGAGGACGTGTTTGTGGCGTCAAGCATGAATTACCCCTTCCGGTATGCCGTTAATTCCGTGCTGCTCAACGACCAGGGAGAACGATTTGCCGACGCGGAGTTTATCTTGGGCGTGGAGCCGAGAGAATCTCATAAGACAGCGCAGCCGTGGATCCTTCTGGATTGTGATCGTGAAGGTGACGAGTTGATGAAAAAGGTCTGCACTGGCCACGAGGGGGAGATTGTCGTCTGGGGATCGCTGGGTTCCCGGTCATCGGTGATTTTCGACATCGAGGGGGATGGGGATTTGGACATCGTCACCAGCGAATTCAACAATGTACCATTAGTCCTCGTCAGTTCCCTGGCCGACGAACACCAGCCTCACTTCATCAAAGTCCGTTTGGAAGGGACCGCGTCCAACCGGCAGGCCATCGGAACGATGGTGACGGCCGTCATCGCTGAGCGAAGGCTTCTCCGGTTCTATGACGGCAAGGTGGGTTACCTCTCACAAGGTCGGCCGGAACTCTATCTCGGGCTGGGGGAACGGCAACAGGTTGACAGGCTGGAGGTGGACTGGCCCTCCGGAAAACACCAAACGGTGTTGGGTCCGTTCGAGTCTGGCCAGACGGTGACGATCACGGAACAGAAATAATCCGAGCCGATCGAGTCTCCGCAGACTCGACAACCAGGAATGTTCCGGGAAGTATCGGCGTATCGAACGTGTCGATATGCCCGCTCGGCCACTCGACAATCAATTGGTCCGCCTGCTGATGCGTTCCCATTGCGAAAAACAGTTTGTCCTCATTGGCCACCAGATATCCGCCTCCGCCGTGTTGGGTCTGGGAAAATGTCTGTTCCCCACAGACGAGGGTCACGCGCGTCCCCACAGCCGACCGATTGGAAACAACACCAATCGGCTGAACGACAACTCGATTCCCCGCATCTGACAGGTTCTGGAGCAGATGAGGGCTGCCAATTCGTTCCGTCGCGATCAGATCCGGCAATCGATCGCGATCCAGATCGAGGACCGCGAGCCCTCGCGCCATCTGCTGGCTGGTGAAATACTCACCTGACTGGGCGCCGACTTCCTCAAAGCCGTGAGCCCGTTGCCGAAAGACCTGGGGGACCATTCCCTTGCCGTGCAGATGGCCGTTCACCACCACGAGGTCAAGTCGCCCATCGTCATCCAGGTTGAGAAACTGGCTTCCCCAACCCATCAACTGGTAACTGACGCGCCCGAGTCCCAGGTCCTCGGTTCGATCCACGAACAGGGCGTCCCCTGTGTTGCTGTAGAGCGTATTATCCTCCCCTTCGAAGTTGCTGACAAACAGGTCCAGGTGGCCGTTCTGATCAAAGTCAGCACAGGCGATTCCCATGCAGGCTTCCGCTTTTCCGTCTCCACCAAAAGCCACACCAGACGCGACGGAAACCTCTTCGAAGCTCAAATCGCCTGCCTGATTGTTCGAGAGGAAGAGACGGTTGGCGGTTGTGTCATTTCCCACGAAGAGGTCCGGTTGTCCGTCGCCATTGAAATCTGCGACCACCACGCCTAGACCTTTGCCGTCCGGATCGATGGCGCCGGAACTCGCTGTCTGATTTTGGAATCCCCCGTCTCCGTTGTTCACGTAGAGTTGATCCTGTTGGCCGGGGAGAAATAACGGGCCACAGGGCGTCTCCCGGGAGTCGAGACAGGGCACCATGTCTTCCACCGCCACATCGAGGTAGTTCACAACATAGAAATCGAGATTCCCGTCGTCGTCGAAATCGGCGAACGCAGCACTGGAACTCCATCTCTCATCATCCGAGTCGAACGCATCCGGCGTTTCCGAGAACGTCCCGTCTCCGTTATTGCGGAACATCTGGTTCCGACCGTAATTGGAAACGGCCAGATCATCGAACCCATCGTTGTCAAGATCGCCGACGGCAACGCCATGCCCGTAGTCACTGGATGCAAACCCAGCGTTGTCCGTCGTATCGACGAATGCGTCACCCGACAACCGGTACAGGCGGTCGACGTCATTCGACCGGTCTTCCGCATTGGGAAGCGGCCCCCCTTGGGGAAAGAAAAGGTCGATTTGCCCATCACAATCGTAATCGATGACACCGACTCCCCCGCCCAGCGATGTCAGGACCGTTGTCTTTTCATCCTGAACGGCTTCATATGCGAAATCCAGTTTCCAATCCGCCGTCACATCCTTGAGCCGAATCCGTCCGTCCTGAGGTTGCGGCTCATTCGTCGATTGGAACTGACCGATGGAGAAGTCATCCGGCCATTCCGCGAGTGAGGCAATGTTGACCACTCGCATGGGGATCCTCGCATCCGGTAACTGGGACACCCGGTCAAGTTGCTCGCGAATGGGGCGGGAACCGTAACCGGAACGCGCGAGCCAGGAGAGGCAAAGAAAGGCTTCACGAATGAAACCCATCGCTTCGAATTTCTCGGCGATCATCGGGAGACGTTCGACCGCCTTCTCGATTGAGTCGACCGTGAGAACGGATTCGACCAGTCCGCTGAGCGACTGCAAGTCTCTTGAATGGGCGAGTTGCTTCTCTGCTTGTTCGGGATCCGTGGCTTCGAGAAGCTTCGACAAAATAAAAGCCGCCTCTGGGTCATAGGGATCCAACAGCGCCGCGTTTTTCAAGGCCGCAATTGCCCAAGGCTCGGCTCCGTCGAGCTTCCGCAAGACGCGCCCTCTGGCCAGCCAGGTCCGCGCAAGATGGTCTGCGTCGCTCGGTAATGCATCGAGCGATTCGGCCGCTAATTCATAGCGATTTTCGAGAATCGCCAATTCGGCGGCGGCCAGATCCAATCGCCAGGTTTCCTCACCCGTTTCCCGTCTCAGGGATGATTCCAAAAGTCGACGGGCTTCATCGATTCTGTTCAAGCCAACATAGTTGTCAAAGAGCGCGTAGATCACCTCAGGGTCCGTTTCGGCCTGGCGATAGGCCTCTTTGAGTTGAGTCAGGTTCTCGTAGAGGTCATACCGGGCACGGTCGCCAGCGGCGTACAGAAGGATATCTTCAGCGCTCGCTTGCTGATAAAAGTCAATCGTCGCCAGGTATTTGCGGGCTTCCTGGGGATTCAGCAGGTTCGCTTCCAAGTTGGCAAGCAATCGCAGCGTCTCGACCTGATTGGGCTGTAATCTCAGGGAAGTCAACAAGTGCGTTCTGGCCTCAGCGATCTTGTGACCTTGTAACAGGAATTGCCCCGCCATGAGTTGCAGTTGCGGCTCCGACTCAAAGCTCGGCAGGGATTCGAGTAGAGCAATTGAG
>JAGQQQ010000330.1 GCA_020426125.1 Planctomycetaceae bacterium | reverse complement strand
TGGCATTTGTGATGATTTGAGCCACTATCATCGCTCGTCCAAACACGATGATGCCCGTAACCGCGAGGAAGAACACCGCAAGCACGAGCGCGGCCTCCACGAGCGCCGCCCCACAACGGGCTTCCTTTCCTCTGTTGACTTTCAAGCCACGTATGTTGCTCTTCATGGTTCGCGCCCGGAATGATATTCGCCGAATATGTGTTGACTGAAGACTGCCTGAAATTAGAAATGAAAAAGCGAACGTGGAGCACGGGAGGAACTTGTCCAGTTCCCCTCTGTCGCTTTGCCTACTGAGCTACCCTAGAGCGTTTCAATCCCGGATAGGCCGGTTGTTTGTGTTTGGTGATTGGGGTGTAGAATAGAGTGATTGGCAGAGCCAGGAAATCTTTCAGGGAAGAGGTGGATGATGAAAGCCCATTCCGTGGAGTTTCGGGATAGTCCTTGACAGGAGTCCCGAATGCACGAATTCGTGAAACTCCAAATCCTCGCTGGTTCCTTCCACACCGAGAGAAACGTTGTAGCGAAAAGTTCGTTCGAATCGGCATGTTGCATGTTGGCAACCTTGTGTTTCGTCGGTGTTCCTCTCACGCCGATGACACTCGAATTCGGGGAGCGCCGCAGACAGAGGCGGCTTCCAGGTCGGGAACGAGATTTCTAATCACTCCGTTTCCAGTTCGATATTTCGACAAATGGAATGGCAAAGTGAATACCTGAGTTTTCTCCCCCACATTCCGATTTCCTCATCAATCCCTCACATCGGAAGGTTTTCCATGGACATTCTCAGGCAAATTCGTTAACACAGATTCACACGGGACACGACCAACGGCGTGCCCCGTGTTGTTTTTCCCTGACTGGCGTTCTGCCGGGGAAAAATTCAACTCATCAAATCCCACCCACGAGACCCAGGTCTCGTGGTTTTTGTTTTGTCCTGCCACATTTCACTATTGGAACCGGAAGTTTCCGTTATGGACCAGCAACCCATTACTCAGGAAGGATACGACAAACTCCGTGCGGAGATCCGCCACCTGGAAGAGGTCGTGCTGCCAGAGATCGCCGAGAAGATTGCGGAAGCCCGCGCTGAGGGAGATTTGAAAGAAAACGCGGAATACCACGGTCAACGCGAAGAACAAGGTCGCGTCCAGGCTAAGGTCGTACAATTAAAAAGCCGCCTCGCCAACTGCGCGATTGTTGACAAGTCGACAATGCCCAAAGGGCAGGTGAGCTTCGGGTCGACGGTGACCATCAAAGATCTCGACCTCGATGAAGAGGAGTCATACGAATTCGTCGGCCCTGGAGAGGAAGACTACTCGGGGGACATCATGAAGATCCTGACGACGAGTCCCATCGCCCAGGCACTCATGGGCAAAAAAGTCGGAGACAAGGTCGAAATCGAACTGCCTCGCGGGTCAATGTCCGTCGAAATCGTCAAGATCGTCGATCACGAGTAAACCTCGAAAATCATGGAGGGGGGTGGTTCCCCGCGATGTTCAGTGTCCCATGCCCCGCCCATCGTGCGGGGCCTGTTTTTTGAAATCCCTCGTGCGGATCTCGCTGAAACCTGCAACAATCCCTTCGTTCGGGGATTCGCACTCTTTGAGCAAATCCCTTCTCGATCGTGACAACGGAAAGTGCCATGGACTGGCTGGCTCTGTTGATATTCGCCGTCATCACTCTGGGGCACACCACGCTGTGGATCAGCTTCGTGAACCGGTCGCATGCGTGGCCGCTCCATTGCAGCCAATTGCGACATCTTCGGCACCTGCATGACCTCTTCATTCCCCTGTTCCCCATCATTCTCGTCTGGCGAGTCGGGCTGACCGGGCCAAATCTGCTTCGCGGCGGATCCTGGGCGAATGTTTCCCCCGTCTGGTGGGGAGTCTTCGCAGCCTGCGCAGCCGGGTTTGTCTGGTTGATCTGGGTCTGCCTGCGTTCTCTGCTGCGGCACCCGCCGGAATATCAACGCTCGTACGACTCAATTGTCTATGATATTGGCAAGGAACTCGGGCATCGACCCGTGGGGCGTGGGCCCTACCATTTGTTGACCAAGGTCCCCTTCAACGAACAGACCTTGTTGGAGTTCAGCCGCAAGACGCTCGCCCTCCCCAGGCTCCCAGAGGAATGGGACGGCCTGACCATTCTCCATATCTCCGACTGGCACTTCGCAGGCAGCATCACCCGAGACTATTACGAGAAGGTCAGCGAGATTCTCGCGCAGGAACCCGTTGACCTCGTCTGCTTTACGGGAGACCTCATCGATGATCAGGACCTTGTTGTCTGGTTTCCTGACACGCTGGGCCAGTTAAATGGCAAGTATGGCAGCTACTTCATCCTCGGCAACCACGACTGGTATCAGCGGCCCGTCGAGACCCGGGAAGCGCTGGAACGCCTGAAATGGGTCGACGTCTCCTCCAGGACCCTCGTGCTCGACATTGCAGGAAAGACGCTCGAGTTGGGGGGGGACGAAACACCTTGGCTGGGGACGGTTCCGGAGTTCACCTCCTCGGCGGATTTCCGATTGTTGCTCTGCCATACGCCCGACCATATTCCGCGCGTGCGGAAGCAGGATGTCGACCTGATGCTGTCCGGACATAATCACGGGGGCCAGGTCCAATTACCCGTAATCGGCCCCGTCTATTCCCCCAGCAAATACGGCGTCAAATACGCCAGTGGAACATTTTGGGAACCCCCGACACTCTTACACGTCTCAAGAGGTCTGGCGGGGTGCCATCCTCTCCGTTGGCGGTGTAAGCCGGAGGCGACGATTTTGACATTGCGGCGTATGTCGTGACGTATCTGAATTGTGTCGCGAAACGGGTCACAGGTCACGACTCATCCCAGAGTGTGAACGCTTCAAAGCCGCCACTGAGATTCTTCACCTTGTAACCGCGCTGCATCAGGATTCGCGTGGCCAGATACCCGCGCTGGCCGACTTGGCAGTAGGTGACAATCTCGCGGTCTTTCGGGACATCATCCAGTCGAGACCGCAATTCGTTGACGGAGATGTTCACGGCTCCCGGAATATGTCCTCTGTCAAATTCTTCCGGGGTGCGAACGTCGAGGACCAACGGTCGATCTCCCTCGTCCATTGCCAAAAACGCCGCGACGTCGATTTGCGGATGGTCTCCACGCATCAGACCCGCTGCGACGAATCCGAGCATGTTCACAGGATCCTTCGCCGAGCCGAACTGCGGAGCATAGGCCAACTCGACTTCTTCGAGATCGTAGACCGTCATCCCCGCCTGGATGGCCATCGCGAGGACGTCAATCCGCTTGTCGACACCATCGCCGCCGATCCCTTGGGCTCCGAGGATTTTGCCCGTCTCTGGATCGAACAGCAGCTTCAGTGTCATCTGCTCCGCTCCGGGATAGTAGCCAGCGTGGTTCCCGGGATGGATGAAAACGGCGCGATAGGGCCGCTCAAACCGCTTGAGGATCTTTTCCGAGGATCCCGTCATGGCCGCCGTGTGCCCAAACAAGCCGAGTATGGCCGTCCCCTGCGTTCCCCGGAATGTCGATGACCGCCCGAAAACATTGTCGGCGGCAATGCGTCCCTGGCGATTCGCCGGCCCTGCGAGCGGCACTTGAGTCGGCATATCCAGAACAAAGTCCGTGACCTCGATCGCGTCTCCGACGGCATAGATGTCCGGATCACTCGTTTGCAAGGACTCGTT
Organism: Planctomycetaceae bacterium; assembly: GCA_020426125.1. Lineage (GTDB taxonomy): Bacteria > Planctomycetota > Planctomycetia > Planctomycetales > Planctomycetaceae > HKST-UBA70. Next base: position 2,318 of record JAGQQQ010000330.1, on the reverse strand, counting down.
GACGCGAATCCCTCCGCGAGGCCCGACTTCGAGTCCCGCATCGACGGCCAACTGGTTCTCCGGACGTACGCCAATCCCCAGCGAAACCATTCGCGTGGTGATCTCCTTCCCCGACTTGAGGCGAACCATGAGTCCCTCACCTGAGTCTGGCTGTTCAAAGGCCTCCGCGGAGTCTCCGAGATGGAGTTCGACACCTTTTTCCCGGAGCAGTTGGACCAGGGGTGTCGTCATCTCCTTGTCCATGGGAGGCAGAACTTGATCCTGCAACTCGATTAAGGTGGTCTGGATCCCCTTTTGAATCAGATTCTCAACCAGTTCCAGCCCGATGAATCCGGCCCCGACGACGACAGCGCTCTCGATCCCCGAGTCAACGGCCGCTTTGATGCGGTCCATGTCCTGCAAGTTGCGGAGCGTGTAAATCCCCGGGAGGTTGATCCCCGGAATGGGCGGTTTCAGCGGAGCTGCTCCAGGGGCGAGGATCAACTTGTCGTACGGTTCTTCGTATTCGCGTCCCGTTTCCAGTTCGCGGATTTTGACCGTCTTCGCGGCTCGATCGATCGACTCGACGGAACTCCGTGTTCGCACGTCGAGATTGAGCCGTTCCCTCAACAGTTGGGGAGTCACCACCAGCAGTTTGTTGCGGTCTACGATCGTTCCACCGATGTGGTACGGCAGCCCGCAGTTGGCGAAGGAGACGTCCGGTCCCCGTTCCAGCAGGACGATCTCCGCGTCTTCTGACAGCCGCCGTGCCCGAGCCGCTGCCGATGCTCCTCCCGCGACGCCCCCCACAATGACCAGTTTCATGTCGACTCCTTCGAGATGATTTGTGTTTCAGGGTCACAAATTAGCTGACTTGTCTGTTTTCTCAAAGCACTGTTGTTCGTGCGTTTCGCAAACGAAAACCGATCAGTCCGCTTCGATGTTTCGGACTCAAAAAACAGATTTTTGCCTCCAATCTCTCTGCGTAGCCGTCGCTCGTGCGATACTTTACGCTTCGCGTTGATTGACGCACTTGAAGTGCGTCGCGAGATGGCCTTTTTCCGCTCAAAACAGTTGCCAACCATGTCCGATATCCCGAAGCTCTACGATCCGCAAGCCGCTCAGGAGAAATGGTTTCCGTTCTGGGAGCAGCATGGCTACTTCAATGCAGACCCGAATCCGGACAAGCCATCGCACACGATCATGATTCCGCTCCCGAACGTCACGGGAGCCCTCCACATGGGGCACGCTCTCAACGGCACCTGCCAGGACCTGATCACCCGCTGGAAGCGGATGCAGGGCTACGAGGCACTCTGGATGCCGGGGACCGACCACGCGGGGATCGCGACGCAGGCCGTTGTCGAACGCCGGATGCTCGAAGAAGAAGGACTCACCCGCCACGACGTTGGCCGCGAAGCGCTCGTCAACCGGATCTGGCGCTGGAAAGACGCCTACGAGAAGCGGATCATCGGCCAGCTCAAGTCGCTCGGAGCCAGCTGCGACTGGCGGCGGCTCCGGTTTACACTCGATGAGACCTGTGCCCGGGCGGTGCGTCGCACGTTCTTCAAGATGTTCAAAGACGGCTTGATCTATCGCGGGAAGCGGCTCGTCAACTGGGATGTGCACTTGCAGACCGCCGTCGCCGATGATGAGGTGTTCGACGAAGAGGTCGAAGGGCACTTCTGGACATTCCATTACCCGATCGTCGATGAGAGCGGCAACGACACCGATCAGGCGATCCACTTCTCGACCACCCGGCCGGAAACGATGCTGGGAGATACGGCGGTCTGCGTCCATCCCACCGATGAACGGTACACCGCAATTGTCGGCGAACAGGTCCGCATCCCTCTGAACGGCCGCCTAATCCCCATCATCGCCGATGCGCTCCTCGCGGATAAGGAAAAGGGAACGGGTGCCGTGAAGGTCACTCCCGCTCACGACCCGAACGACTATGCGTGCTATCAGCGGAATTCCGAGATCGGCATTATCAATATCCTCAATCCCGACGGCACCATCAACGAAAACGGGGGCGAATGGGAGGGCCAGGACCGCTACGAATGCCGCGCCCAGGTGGTCGAACGAATGGCCGAACTCGGCTTCTTCGACAAGATCGAAGACCGCGTGATCCCGATCAAGCACAGCGACCGCTCCAAGACGATTGTCGAACCATATCTGTCGGACCAGTGGTTTGTGAAGATGGACGACCTCGCCCAGAACGCGATTGACGCCGTCGAAGATAAGCGCGTGAAGTTCTACCCCTCACGCTACTCCAAAACCTACATCGACTGGCTCGCAGAAAAACGCGACTGGTGCATCTCCCGCCAACTCTGGTGGGGGCA
>JAGQQQ010000329.1 GCA_020426125.1 Planctomycetaceae bacterium | reverse complement strand
CTCGACGAGGACAACACGAGCATTCGTCAATGGTTGCTGTAATGGACCTCGAGTCAGGTGCAGTTCTACCCTAGCGGTTTCCTCGGCAGGCTGCGTTGGCAATGGTTTCGGCAAGGCAATGGGGATGGCTCCGTGATGCAGATAGTTGGCCCGAACCCAAGTGTGTTCAGAGGACTCGGGTTCGGAAAAAGGCCACGGACCAAGCCCGAACTGCGTGCCTCCCGTTGCCCAGAACCCTTCTCGGGACCATTGATTCCAGTCCAGCGTGAGAGTTCCGGTTTCATCGGGGGCAATTTCGATGGCATCGACACGGAAATCTGTTTCGTGTGCATTCGCCCATTTCGGAGAGAGAACTTCAAACTGCCGCAGTTTGATCTTCAGATCGAGGTGGACGTTCAGCTCGGAAATCCGGATCGGCCGATCGGTGCGATTCGTTACGTCAACCTCAATCCTCGGCGGCTGATGTTCTTCGATGACCGAGCGTGTCTTAACGGAAATGTCATCACCCTGGATCGTGGCGGCTGCCTTTGTCGGGTTGCAATGCAACACTAGCGACTCGCCATCGAGAGGAAGCGAAAGGTGGTACAGTTCGTGATACGGCTGAGCCAGCAACCAATGTTCGCCGTCCGGCAGGCCCGCGAGGCTGATGGTGCCGTCGCGATCAGCAGAGGTACTCCAAACTCGTCCCGGTGTCGAATCACCACGGGACACTCGAACGATGGCATTCATCTGCAGCAGCCCTCCGGAAGCATTCAGAATTCTGAGATGCTTTCGAGGACTTTGAACCGTTGCCTCTTCGGCATTGTCCTCATAGCGAACGGAAAATGCGCCAGTACTCGCCCAGGTTCGCGCCACCCGCGACATCGGCTGACGTGCAGCGACATGCCCGGAGCGACCTTCGATCACCAGATATTCGTCATCTCGAATCAGGCCCAGAAAACGACCGTCGAGAGAGACCGCAGCCCGCCCCTCCGCAATCAATTCTTTCACATTCACACTCTTCGAATATGCCGCATCATGCCTGCCGATGATCTCATGGATGTGCTTCTCCAGCGAGTCGCCATGAACGTGTTCGTGATCGTGGGTGTCGCCTGGAAGATGTCCTTGAGATTCCCGCTCGTTTGTTTCGTTCGATCCAAACTCCCGATTGATCCGATCGAGGACCGGCAATATGGATTCGAGGTGATCGTTGAGAATGTGTGGATCCGGATGGAGTTCAGATTTTCGCAGAACGTCTCTGCGCTCAATCGATCGGCTTGTGGCTTCCCAGTAAAACAAGCGATTCAAACGCAGGCTGAATTGCTTACCGTCGATCATCAGCTTGTCAGAATCGACCAGATTCAGCGACACGTTCAGGATGACGCCATCCCAATTGAAATGGTATTGGGCCCGCGTTGGTTCGACGCTGCCATGCATGTCCGTCGAGCGTACTTTCGCCGGTGGTTGGGCGACCACGATCGCAATGAGTTTTTCATCGGTATGAAAACAGATTAGCCGTGCGCCGCCGTCGAGGGCGAGATCGGCGATCCTGACATCCTGTGGACGAATTCGATCATTGACGTCATCGTCCCCGGAACTGTACTCGTCACTCGATTCACGGGATTGACGAGTATAGACTCCGCAGAGGTGGAATCTTCGAACCCACTCCGCAAGCTGTTCCCGTCGACTTCTGTTACCAGACTCCGCCACCGTTAGCGATGCTCCTCTCAACTCTCAACCGTTGTGTTTCAATCCTGGCAGCGGCAAAGGCAGACCACATCAACTCGCTCTCATGCTCATAAAGACCTTGGGGTCGATGCTCCCGGCGCAAAGAAAACCACCCCAAAACGCTCCGGGAATACCGGGCGAGAGGACATCCTGTCCGGTCAGGTAAAACCCGTCAATCGGTGTTTTCATGCGTAGCGCATCCGTCATGACGCGGCGTGGCGTCACATCGAGCCCGTAGAACGACCCCATGCGGTGCCCGGTGATGGATGCAGTTGCCAGCGGTGTGGAGAGTTCGTGAAAGACGATCAGTTCGGCCAGTCGCGGGAAGTAGTTCGCGAATTGACTCAACAAGTTTTCAGCCACCTGCTGCTTGAATGATTGATAATCGTCGCCTCGTTCGCCGGGTGGAACACCGGCCCACTGCTCGACGGTTGACCAGTCGGACCACACCATGATTTCGCCGGCGTATTTTTTCTGTGGACCGGGGTCATGCGCTGGATCCTTCAGTGACGCAAATGAAACAAACATTCCCTGAGGTGTGCCAACGGGTGCATCCGTCCAGATGGCATCGACCTCGCCGGTGGGGTACAGCCAGTGGTTGGACTTCGTCATCCCGGCCGCCTCGACATCCCCCTCGAAACCGAGAAACAGTGAGTAATGACAGATGTTGGGGCCGATCGAGCGAATCTCATTCACCCAATCGTCATGGCCGTGACCATCTGGCAACAGCCGGTCGACGGTTTCTCTGGCGCCGATGTTTGACACGATGCGTTTCGCAGAGAACTTCTCGCCGTTTGCGGTCTCGACACCGGTGACAACTCCGTCTTCCATGATCAGCGACGTGACTTAGACGCCCGCCCGCGTTTCGTCACGTTCGCCCCAAACTTGTTCAGCTCCGGCATCAGTCTCAATTGTGCCCGGTTGAGGCGGGACAACGTGATCCCGAAGATGTACTCGATGTCCGCAGCCGTCAGGATGATGACGGCCGGCTCGCCGGAAGTTCCTGACGTGCGATAGGCTGCCACATGGCCAAAGGGCGAGCCGATGTTGCTCAGGTCCCCCATGAACTTTCGCAAGTCGGCCAGTTTCAGCGTGCGATCAGTGACCCAGTTGTCAAACTCGCTCATGAGTTGAGGCTTGCAGGTGACAGGCAGGTCTTTCAGCGTGATTTCGTCCGTATCGGGAAGGCTGCCATACAGTCTCCGAAAGTAAGGCGAGTCCTGACGAGCTTTGGCCACCAGCTTGCGCAGGTTTTTGAGCTGCTTCTTTTCGATCCTCTTGCGACCACCCCATGCAGTCCAGATGCCCCCCAAGTAGTACCCGAGAATCTTGAGCAGACTGATTTGCATGGTGCGATTCATGGTCATGAATCTCTCCTGATCACCTGCACGAGCGGGCTGCGAGCGCGACATATCGCACGACTTGGACGCACAACCTCGGGACTCACTTATCCTCCGACCGCGTTCCGCGAACGTAACACAATTCCATCGGGAACAACTGACGAAGTGTTTGTATTCCTTTGAATCCAAAAGCATCTTACATGCCAAGGAGGGACCGTCTGGCCAATGTTGGCATGCTCCTTGGGTGATCTGGGAATCTCGCGAGCGTCACACGGGCTCACAAGTCGAGGGGGAACCGATGCAGATTCTGGTCTATGGCGCAGGAAACATCGGCTCCCCTTGTGCGGCGAAGCTGAAGGAATCCGGGAACGATGTCACGATCCTTGCCCGCGGCCCGCGGCTCCAGGAAATCCACGAACACGGGATTGTGCTGCAGGAATTTCATCGCGGGCAGAAAACCAAACCTCAGGCGTTGGCGCCGACATTGCCCTCGGACAGCCGATTTTGCTCGGAGTCAAGGACGGTCAAGACGTAGACGGTTTCATTCTTCAACGCGAAAACGGGCCGGTATCTGGGACAAGAGCCCAGAACGATGAGTCTCTTCCGAATGACATGCGGGAAATTGTCTTTTTTCGCCGAGAGCGAATGGCTGTCCGGGGAATCCACAATCGACTGCAGCTGCGATTGGACGGCATCGAGCCAAGTTGGCGGCTTTCTCCGAAGAGCTGTGCGTAGAGCATTGTCCCAGCTGAAAAGTGGGGCAAGCATCCTTCCTGCCATGTTTTATGCATCGTATTACGCAAGCTGGAAGCTGACACCACGAAAATCGTACCCCAAAATCCGCCTGAGACGTGGCACTCTTCGCCATATCGCAAATTTCGGGGGCAGCGGAAGACGAACTTCGGACATTCGAATGAATGAATCTCCTTCATCCGATCGATGTCTCGTTGGCCGTCCGAAATGCCTCCTCTTTGTTCTCCTTGAATCACCGTTTCCAAGAATCATCGGCAACTCGACAAGAAAAGCGGTGCCCCAGAAGGAGCACCGCTCTGTGATGTACCGAAGAGGATCAAATCAACTCAACACCGCGTCTCTGTTAAAAAACAGACTGACTGAAGGAATTGCCAGCGACGACGGAGCGGCCGATCGGGGAGACCAGCATGACAATCCAAGAACGACGGGCCGCTACTTTTTGGCTCGCTCTTCCTTCTCGCGGCGACGGCGTTCGACGACTTCCTTCTGGATGTTCGATGGGACCTGTTTGTAGGACCCGAACTCCATGCTGAAGCCGCCTTTTCCCTGCGTCATAGAACGCAGCTCATTGGCATAGTCGAACATGCTCGCCAAGGGGACCTCCGCGAGGATGTAGGCTGTCCCTTCTCGGGTATCAGTCGAGGTGATCACGCCTCGCTTGCTGGAGACGTGGCCGGTGACTGATCCCTGGTACTCTTCGGGGACTTCCACGTCGAGCTTCATGATCGGCTCGAGCAAGACCATTCCCGCCTTTTCCAGGTTTTCCCGCATCGCGGCCCAACCACAGGTTTCGAAGGCCTTTTCCGAGGAGTCGACATCGTGATAGGTTCCGTCGTTTAGATCGGCTCCCACACGGACCACCTCGGACTCGATGAGCGGACCTTTTTCCAACGCACGCTTAAAGCCAGCGTCCACAGCCGGGATATACTGATTGGGAATACGCCCCTGGCTGATATTGTTGTTGAAGACATAGTTCTGCTCACTGTCTTCGGGCAAAGGATAGATCTTGCCAACCACGTGCGCGTACTGACCGGAACCGCCAGTCTGCTTCTTGTGCTTGTAGTTGTACTCGATTTCCTTCGTCGGCATTTCCTTGTAGGCGACTTTCGGTTCCCCAACATTGACTTCGCAGCGGTATTCGCGTTTGATCCGCTCGATGTAAATTTCGAGGTGCAACTGTCCCATGCCGGCGATGATTGTCTCGTTCGTCTCGGGATCGCTGCTGACGTGGAAGGTCGGGTCTTCGCGACGAAACCGTTCCAGGGCCTTGCTCAACCGGTCGGCGCCATCTCGCTGTGCCGGTTCGATCGACAAGCGAATCACCGGTTCCGGAACGTAAATGCTTTCGAGAGAGTAGTTGACCCCCTCACTGCAGAACGTATCCCCGGAGGCACAGTCGATCCCCACGATCGCAACGATGTCGCCAGCTTCGGCGACGTCGATGTCTTCGCGGTCGTTGGCGTGCATTCGCACGAGACGGCCGAAGCGGACTTTCTTGCCCGTACGAGCGTTTGTGTAGCTTTCGCCTTTGACGATCTTCCCCTGATAAATCCGGGTGTAGGTCAACTGGCCGAACTGTTCCATGACAGTTTTGAAGGCCATACAGACCAGCGGATCCTCAGAGTTGTCACTGAGTTTGACGCGAATGACTTCGCCTTCTTGGAGTTTGCCTTCCTTGTGAGCCTTTTCCGTCGCATCGACATCAATGGCGCTGACATCGCGATCAGTCGGACAGGGGAGATAATGAGTGACCGCATCGAGCAGTTCCTGAACTCCCTTGTCCTTAAACGCTGAGCCGCACATGACCGGAGTAATGTCCTGAGACAGAGTCGTTTCCCGAATCAACTTGCGGATCTCAGCCGGACTGATTTCCTGTTCTTCAAGAAGAGCGACCATCAGGTCATCACTGAACATGGACAGGGCTTCGAGCATCTCATGGTGATACTTATCTGCCTGTTCCTTCATGTTCGCTGGGATCTCCTCGCGCACCACCTCTTCCCCACGATCACCGCGGAAGTAGACCGCTTTCATGTCGATCAGGTCGATGACCCCTTCAAAGTCGTTTCCTCCGCCGATCGGAATCTGAATCGGAACCGGAGTGACGCCGAGTTTGTCGTTAATCTGCTTGACGACACTGAAGAAGTTCGCGCCTGTGCGGTCCATCTTGTTCACAAACGCAATGCGAGGCACTTTGTACCGCTTCATCTGCCGGTCGACGGTTAGCGACTGGCTTTGAACGCCGCCGACCGAGCAAAGCACGAGGACAGCCCCGTCGAGCACACGCAGGGAACGTTCCACCTCAACGGTGAAATCCACGTGCCCGGGAGT
>JAGQQQ010000328.1 GCA_020426125.1 Planctomycetaceae bacterium | reverse complement strand
CTGCCGAGCTTCAGGACCAACTTCTTCGCCTATCAGAGGTGATCCGCATCGAAAGACCCCGCACGGCTCCGCTCTCCTCGGCACGGGAACATTATGAACGGCTACTGGAAGCATCCCGTCAGCGCCGCAAAATTCGCTTGCGATACGAGAGTTTGTATGAGCAACAGGTCATTCGAACTCTCGTGAGTCCGTATACGATCCTGTTCAAGCGGCATGCGTGGTATGTCCTGGGCCGGTCGAGCCTGCATCGCGCCGTCAGAACATTTCATGTGGGGAGAATTCTCGAATCTGAACTGACAGACGACACCTTCGAACTTCCTCCCCGGTTTTCCATCAAACGCCACTTCGGGAAGGCGTGGTCCATGGTCCGGGAAAAGAAGGCTCGGCATCGGGTGACGGTCCGTTTTCAACCTCTCGTCGCTCGCAACGTCGCGGACGTGATCTGGCATCCCTCCCAGCAGATCGCCTGGAATGATGACGGAACCATGGACTATTCGGTCGAGGTCGATGGCCTTCGCGAGATGTCCTGGTGGATCATGGGATACGCCGACCAGGCTGAGGTTTTGGAGCCGGATGAGATGCGAGAATTGATCGCGGAGCGAGTCCGGAAAATGAGCGTTCTTTACCGGAAACGGAGAACATGAGTCACCCGAAGCTCTCAACAGATATCACCCGCCGCGCCTCATTTCGGGAGGAGTGAATCGACCAAGAAACCGGTTTGGCGATTTCCTCGGTTTGAAGCTCTCAGCCCTCTTGCTCCTATTTTGGCGAAGGAGGGAGAAAGGAACCGCAAGTTTCCTCCAGCATTGGGAGCCCGTTACGACAACTCACCGGAATCTGTTTCCGCCATGACCTGTTGCCGAGAGTCGACGTACAAGCCGCATAGGCCGGCGAGGAGGAAGGCGAGCGCGGCGACGACGAAGGCTCCGTTCCAGGTAGTCGACTTCATCACCTTTTGCAACAACACCGGCGACACGGCGGCCCCGATGTTGCCCCACATGTTCCCCCAGCCAAGAACTGAGGCCGTATATTCTCCGCCGACATCTTGATTCACGGACCAGACGGCTCCCGTCCCCGAATCCGTGCTAAACGCCACGAGCGAAAAGAACGCGATCGCAATCCACGGGCTCGGTTCGAGAAGCATGGCGAGGTAGCAGAAGGCCGCGACGAACCTGGTGAGTCCAATCGGCAGCGCCCGTCCCCAGCGAAGGCCAAAGCGAGTGGCCATTCTGTCGGTGAGCCAGCCGCCGAAGATGACTCCCGGCCAACCGCAGAAGATGGGAATGGCAACCATCAGCCCACGCTGAGCAAATGGCACCTGATGGACTTCATCGAGATAACGGGGGAGCCACGTCACGAGAAACGCCCACCCAATGTTGGTTCCGAATTGGGAGAAACTCAGCAGCCACAACGATCGGCTGGTGACGATTTCTTTCCAGGGAAACGGCGGTTTCTTCCCAGCTGGCGTATTGAAATGCGTGATCAACTCTTGCTCGGCCTCGTTGACTTGGGAATGGCGTTCGGGACCATCGCGGACGATCAGCCAGAAGAGCAACGCAATGGGAAGCCCGAGAAGTCCGTAGAGAATCATCACCGGCCGCCAGCCTTGGACGTACAACTTGCGAATGTGCTCTTTGAAGACGGCCTCCAGGATCAGGCGGTTGAGTCGCTGTCGCTGCGTATCCAAAAGCGTTTGCTGTTCGAGGAGTCGGTCCGCTTCCTTTTCAAGAGAGATCTCCTCCAAGTCTTGCTTGTCGGCGAGAACGGGACCGGTGATCAGTTCATTGAGTGCAGCAACAGCCTGACTCGGCTCTGCCTGCGAAATGGAGTCGATTTCTGTCCGAGCCAACAACTGCTGAGCAACATCCGCCCGCCGCTGTTCCGCGCTCGGCTTGGGAGCCACGGATGGTGATGCAACACCTTCCGTTTCAATTGGCAGGAGATCGGCTTCGGTCAACAAAGGAGAAACATCGGACGGAACGAACGTGATCACTAGTAATGCTGTGAGCAACGGAGCGATCCCCCCGCCCACACGTCCGCCGAAGGCGATGATACTGTTGCCCATACCTCGGTTTCTGAGCGGCATCCATTTTCGAACGACAGCCGCACACGTGGGGTAGGCTCCGGCTTGAGCGACTCCCGCAGCCAGGCGTACGGCGATCAGCCCTGCAAATGAACCGACGGCTCCCATCAGCCCCGTCATCAAAGACCACGCAAGGATGTACACGGTCATCAACTTCCGAGGGCCAAAGCGATCGGTCAGCCAGCCGGCGGGAATCTGAAACAAGGCGTACGTGATGAAGAAGGAGAACATGCTCCAGCCGAGCGCGTCGTTGCTGATCCCCAAGTCTTCGCGAACATATCGCTGCGCGAAGTTCATGCAGAACCGGTCGAGATACAGCAGTATCGCCGAGAGGCAACAGACCGCGAGAACGGCGTAGCGAACACGCGTGGGGCGAACGCTGGAGGCTGGTTCCGGAGAGTCGTTCACGTGGGTGGACTTCCGATTTTTGGGGGAGTTGGAATTCCGAATTCGGAGAGTATGGACCGTTGGCGGTGTGGAAACAATGTCGGGCGACGCGTTATCGTCAAAGGCCGCACTGACAGGCCCGTTGCCTTTTTACGAATCACACTCGGGAAGAGATCATGTCGAAGACGTTTGACCTGGAGTCCATTCAGTCAGCGCTGCAAGAGTTTCAGATTGACGGCTGGCTGCTCTACGACTTTCGCGGGAGTAACGAGCTGGCCCGCCGCGTGTTGAAGTTGAGCGATGGGGCGATGGGATCGCGACGTTGCGTCTATTGGATTCCGGCAACGGGCGAACCTCGAAAACTGGTTCATCGCATCGAAGATTCGGCGTTGGACCATTTGCCGGGGGGGAAGACGATCTACCTGCGTTGGCAGGAGTTTGAACAGGGGATCCGTGATTGCGTCGAAGGGCGGGCACGTGTCGCGATGGAATACTCTCCCGGCAACGGCAATCCTTACGTGAGCAAGGTCGATGCGGGGACGGTCGAGTTGGTTCGGTCGTTTGGATCGGAAGTCGTTTCCTCAGGCGACTTGATCCAGTTGTTTGAAGCGACCTGGGATGACCACCAGTGGGCCATGCACCAGGAAGCAGCCGTGTTGACGAATCAGGCGTTTGACGTCGCCTGGAAACTGATTGCCGACCGATGTCGTGAAGGGACCGGCGTCGAAGAGTTGGCCGTGAGCGACGCCATCATGGCGCACTTCGAGAAGAACGGGATGACGACGTACCACCCGCCGATCGTTGGGAAGGGGCCGCACAGTGGGATGCCCCATTACGAGACCGGTCACGGAAAGGACACACTCATTCAATCCGGAGACTTTGTCTTGATTGATCTCTGGGCCAAGATGAACCGGCCGCGAAGTGTCTACAGTGACTTAACTCGCACCGGGTTCGTAGGGGAAGTCGTCCCCGAGCAATACACCAAGATCTTCAACATTGTCGCGGCGGCACGCGATGCGGGGATCCAAAGAGTTCGAGAGGCCTTTTTCTCGGGACGGGAACTCAAGGGGGGCGAAGTGGATGACGCGGTGCGTGCCGTGATCGAAGACGCGGGATACGGCGAATACTTCGGCCACCGAACCGGACACAACATCGGCCAAGAGGTGCATGGCAACGGAGCCCATATCGACAATCTTGAAACCCGGGAGGATCGCCAGATACTTCGGTCGACCTGTTTCTCGATTGAACCAGGAATCTACCTACCGGAGTTCGGTGTTCGGAGCGAGGTGGATGTCTTCGTCGACAAGGAAGGCGAAGTCCATGTCACGGGGGGAATGGTTCAAACGGAAGTGATTGCCATTTTGAAAGAGTATTGAGAAAGAGGAGGGAGGAGAGACGAGAGAGGAGAGGGAAGACGGAATGGGGGGTCTTGATCAATGGAAGATGTGCGTTGGCGGGGGATGCGGATCTCGCGGTTGACGTTGGGGACGGTTCAGCTGGGGATGCCGTATGGGGTCGCCAATCGGACGGGACAACCGTCGCAACGGGATGCGACTTCCATCATTGCCGCTGCCTTGGAACGGGGAATTCACTGCTTTGATACCGCTGCAGCCTATGGAAACAGCGAAGAGGTGTTGGGGAACGCCCTTGCGGAGTTGCAGGTGGCGGAGACTGTCGTCGTCGTGACCAAGGTCCGGGCTTTGACCGATGAGGAACGGTCCTCTTCCGATCTGGCGAGGCGGGCGATTGAAGTTTCTGTGGAGCAGTCGCGGAAACGGCTCCAGATCGACCGTTTGCCCATCGTCTTGTTTCATCGCGAGGACGACGCGGCTTTTCTGCCCGAGTTGGCGGAACTTCGATCGCGTGGATGGATTCAGCACATCGGCATTTCCGGGGACCACGACCCGGCTTCAGTCCGAAAGCGGACGACGGGGGACCATGCCGAGGCCGTTCAGCTTCCCGCGAATCTGTTGGATCGGCGGCATCTCGATGGTTCGCTGTTGACGGAGTTCCAACAACAAGATGTGGCGGTGTTCATTCGAAGTCTGTTTCTCCAGGGGCTGCTACTGATGCCGGAGGATCAGATTCCAGAGTCGCTAAAATCCGTGGTACCGGTTCGGCGGTCTCTGGAAGCCTTGGCTCAAGAAGCGGGGATTGCCATGCTGGAACTGGCCATTCGCTATCTATTGAGTTTCCCCGTCACGTCGTTGGTGGTCGGAGCGGAACGGCCGGAGCAGATTCAGGCGAACGTGGTTGCCGTTGAGAAAGGCCCGCTCGACACGGAGCTGCAAGACCGCTTGAATCAAGTGACAATCAATCTCCCCGAACGAACGATCACCCCGCGTCTTTGGAGTTCATAAGACATGCCAACTGTTCAGGAACTGTTTGATCTGACCGGGAAAACCGCCCTGATTACCGGGGCCAGCGGTTATCTGGGGCAAGCACTCTCCGCCGCATTGGCGGAAGCCGGCGCTCGTGTGATTGTCTCCAGCCGCGAGCAGGAGAAAGCAAACGAAACCGCCGCCGCACTCGGAGGCGTCGAACAAGGTCGGCATCTGGGAATCGCGATGGACCAGCTCAAGGAAGACTCGATCGAGCAGGGATTCGCGGCGGCTGTCGAACAGGCCGGGGGGATCGACATTCTCGTGAACAACGGAAACTTCCCGGTCGGTGAGGACTGGACGACTGTCTCAGGGGAGCAATTCAATCGGCAACTGTCGAACGCCACCGGCTACTTTTTGCTCGCACGCGAGTTTCGCAACCATCTCGTGGAATCCGGCCGATCGGGGAGCGTGATCATGCTGGGCTCGATGTATGGCGTCGTTGGATCGTACCCAGAGGCCTACGCGGGAGTCACCACAGCCAGTCCGGTGGCGTACCATGCTCTCAAAGGGGGAATCGTCCATCTGACGCGGCACTTGGCCGTGTACTGGGCGCAGGACAATGTCCGTGTTAACTGTCTGAGTCCCGGACCATTCCCCAGCGAGAAAGCCCCCCAAGCGATGGTCGAACGCCTCAAGCAGAAGTCCCCGATGGGGCGGATGGGCCGTCCCGATGAACTCAAGGGGGCCATCGTGTTCCTCGCGTCCGAAGCCAGCAGCTACGTCACCGGCCAGAACCTCCTCGTCGACGGCGGCTGGACGGCATGGTGAGAGAGAGGAGGGAGTAGAGAGGAGAGGCGAGAGAAAACTCCTGACCTCTGACCTCCGGCCCCTGACCCCTATTCGCTTACGTGATCGCTTCGTCGAGGACGTCTTCGTCGACGTAGATGGGAAGGTGCGGATCGTAGTGGGTGGCCAAGGCGATGGCGTCGCTGGGACGGCTATCGATCTCAATGATTTCGCCGTCTTTTTCGATCCGGATCACGGCATAGTAGGTGTGATCGACAAGATTGGTAATCACGATGTCCCGGACTTGTCCACCCAGTTCCTCAATCACGTTCTTCAACAGGTCGTGTGTGAGAGGTCGCTGAGGAACGTGTCCCTGAACCCGTCGGTCAATGCTGGTTGCTTCGAAGATGCCGATCAAGATGGGGAATGACCGGTTCTTATCCCCCTCGACTTCGCGCAGAAAGACAATCTGCTGGTCGTTGATTTCGCTAATAATAATCCTGGCAAGCTCCATGCGGACAAGCACGGCATCAACTCCCCCAAGCCAGCTCCCCTTCCAAGCAGCATGGCATCGATCACTGTCAGCCCTCATCCCCATGACTGATCCAATGACAGTCATCACAGGGAATGTGACGGGCGAATCGATCGAGTATAGAGGCCGCTGTTTCGTCGCTTCAAGTTCTCCCGGAGTAATTTGGAAAACGAAATGGAAGTCCTGAGTTTCGCGCCGGCTTCGAGGAAATTCCCCAGTTGCCAAGAATCAACCGATATTGGTTGATTGTTGTGTGGCCATCGGCCGCTCTCCGGAACAATCGACAAAGTCGATAGGCTCCACGCACACTCCGAACCCATCCGATTTTCTCCAAACTCGTTGTCCTTCCTCAGTTCACTTTTGGACGATCACTACCAGTACGATGGAAGGGACGTTTGCACGCTCCGATGAGAACGGCGGACGACAATAAAGAAGTGGATTGGTGACATATGTCCACTTTTTCGCAGTCAAGTCAAGTCGACGGACGCTGGGGAATGCGCGACCTTCCATCGCCAAACAGGTTTCAAGCCCCCTTCAATATGCCTGGTGGCCATCGTCAACTCTCAAATGAGTCAGACGGATCAAATGCATCGGGCCCAAACGAGGAGTCAGGAAGATGCTCGTACTGTCGCGACATCGGGATGAAAGCATCATCATAGGCGACAATATCGTTATCACTGTCGTCGATATTCGCGGAGACAAGGTGCGATTGGGAATTCAGGCACCGACGGAGGTTCCCGTGCACCGACAAGAAGTCTACGAAGCGATTCAACGTGAACGCCAGACCCAAGCCAATGGGGATCAGGCTGCATCGGCATCGTGACGCGGTTGGATGACCTCGCACTTGCCGTTTACGATAGAAGCGCCGCCGGAACCCCCTCCCGGCGGCGTTTTCTTTTTTTCAGACCCTGGATACCGCGAATCGCATCGAAGGGTTTCCAAATCCTGCCCCCTTTCTCTGAGTGTCGCGGCGGGCGATATCCTGGTGTCGCGAGATTTCTTTGGTTTGGATAGTCTTCTTCGCGTAACTGCCATTTTCTCCACTTCGCGGCTCGCCGGTCGATGCTCTGGTTTTTTCTCATTTGCACGGTGCCCGCCTTTGCGGTGGCCTGGTTGTCGACATGGTTGATGCGGGGACTTGCCCCTCGATGGGGCCTGGTCGACCAACCCGCCGCAAGGAAGGTCCACGCCACACCAGTCCCTTTGGGGGGAGGGGTGGGCGTCTATTTCGGAATTGCGGGGCCTCTATTGCTGGGGTTACTGATCGCATGGTCGTATACGGGAAGTCATTCCGTTCCAGACTGGATTCCGGCCCAGATCGCCCAACATTTTTCCGGGGTTCAAGTCCGAGCGCCGCAACTGGGATCGGTGCTCGTCGCTGCGACCGTGTTGATGCTGATCGGTCTCTACGATGACCGCTGGGGGATCTCCTGGAAGGCGCGCTTGGCGATCCAAGTCCTCACCGCCAGTTTTCTCGTCACATTCGGGGAAGTCCGGGCCACGGTTTTTATTTCTCAGCCGTGGGTGGGGATGGTTCTCACGGGTGTTTGGCTCGTGGTCCTGATCAATGCGGTCAACTTTCTCGACAACATGGACGCTCTCGCCGGAGGGATCGCATTGATTGTCTCACTGATGTTCGCCCACATCATGCTGGTCGCGACTGGGGAACCCCGCTGGTTCGTCGGAGCCTGTTTGCTGATCATCGCCGGGGCGACCGCCGGGTTTCTGGTTCACAATCGCCCTCCCGCCAAGATTTTTATGGGAGACGCCGGCAGCACGGTATTAGGATTGCTGCTGGGATGTTTTACCGTGTTGGGAACTTTCTATGACGAAAACGCAGGGTCTCGGCATGTTATGCTGGCCCCGTTATGTATCCTGGCAATTCCTTTGTTTGACGTGACTTCGGTAGTCCTGATTCGTCTGTCGCGGGGCCGGAGTCCGTTCCACGCGGATCGAAACCATATTTCCCATCGACTTGTGGATCTGGGGCTGAGTAAGCCGCACGCCGTGTTGACGGTTCACTTTCTGACGTTGGCCACCGGTCTGGGAGCCTTGTTGCTGTACCACGTCGATGGGTGGACAGGCGCGCTCCTTGTGGTGGCTCTGATCTGCTCGCTATTCGTGGTCGTCACAATTCTGGAAATGACCGGTCGGGAAAAGGCCCTTGCCCGAGATGCTCAGACCTCGATAATGCCGGAGTCCGGCCCAGAAAGCGCTGAGCCCGCGACTTTTTCCGACGAGAATTGAGATGCCCGCTCGTCCGTCCATCTCCCGACCCCCGACCCCCGCTTCCCGTGAATTACTTCGCCCATGCGTTGCCGTGGCTGGATCAGCCCTATTTTCTCGCCGGGCTGGCGGTCCCTGACTGGCTGAGCGTGGTGAACCGCAAGTGTCGCGTCCGTCCGAAATCGGTGAACCGAGCCACCCCGGAGTTATCAACGGATGGCCAACAGATCGCGGCCGGAATTTTGCAGCATCTGGATGACGATCGCTGGTTTCACGGCACGCCGGCCTTCTTCGAGGCCGTCGGAGTGCTAGGGGCGGAGTACCGCCGCATTCTGCCCGAGGACGCCGGTTGGAAGTGCGGATTTCTTGGTCACATTACCTTGGAAATCCTGATTGACGCGGTGTTAATTGATGATCACCCGCACCATTTGGAAGCCTATTACGATGTGATGGAATCCGTCGATGGCGAGTTGGTGGAAGAGACGGTGTCGCAACTGTCGACTGTCCCGGCGGAAAACCTGGCGACCTTTGTGGAACTCTACCGGCGAGAACGGTTTCTCGTTGACTACCTCGACAACACACAGTTGCTGCGACGGATGAATCAGGTCATGCGAAGAGTCGAGTTAGAGTTGCTCCCGCCGGACGTTTCGGAAGTCTTTGATCTGGGCCGAGACTGGATTCGCCCCCGTCTCCCCGATCTGCTCCCGGTAGCGGTGAATGACGCCCGCCGGAGTTGACGTGTCACTTGGGAATCCTCACCATCCGCTGCGATTTGTTCCGTTCTTCATCATTTGTGTGCCTCTATGGAAATCCTTCCCGCCATTGACATTCGCGATGGGAAATGTGTCCGCCTTCGCCAAGGGGACTATGCCCAGGAAACGGTCTTCGGGGACGATCCGGTGGAAATGGCCCTTCGTTGGGAACGGGAGGGTGGCCACCGTCTGCATATCGTCGACCTCGACGGGGCCAAGGCGGGCGAGCCGATCAACGTGGATATCATCCATCGCATCAAGCAGAGTTTATCGATCCCCTGTCAGGTGGGCGGGGGCATTCGAACGGAAGAAGCCGTTCGCAAAATGCTGGAGGACCTCGAAGTCGACCGCGTCATCGTCGGGACACAGGCACTCAAGGACCCCGCCTGGTTTCAGTCAATGGTCAACGAGTTTCCGAACCGCGTCTGTCTCGGGTTGGATGCGAAGGACTCGATGGTCGCCACCGAAGGCTGGCTCGATGTCTCCCGGACTCCGGCACTGGAACTGGCCAGCCAATATGTCGGCCTGCCCATTGGGGCGGTGATCTATACGAATATCGCCAATGACGGCATGATGCAGGGGATTGACCCGGCGACTCTTCAAGATTTGGCGGAAATCGCCAAGTTAGGATTGCCTGTGATCGCATCCGGTGGCGTGACCACGTTGAGCGATATCGAACAGGTCTACGCACTTTCCAAAGTGGACTCCAACATCGTCGGCGTCATCACCGGCCGAGCCATTTACGAGGGCAAAGTCGACGTCCGGGAAGCGGTCCGACTCGTCGCGGATTAACCCATTTTCGGGATGAGAACGCCGTTTAGGAATGATCTGGGAATTTCTGTCACAATCTCAGAAGCACCGATCTTTTTGAAATGGAGCGACATCCACGAGTTCCGCAGTGGGCCGTAGAGACTTTGGTCCGGAATGTGAATTCGCTCATTTCGATGATCTCTTGCTGGAACCTGTTCGTCCTCTTGGGCAACTTTATGGGAAATGGCGGCTCGTTACGAAAGCTTCAACCTTCAAGGATTCGTATTCGAAGTGTCTTGGGCTCTTCACGAAGGCAGCCCCTGAGGGGCGAAA
>JAGQQQ010000327.1 GCA_020426125.1 Planctomycetaceae bacterium | reverse complement strand
GCAGGCCGTCGCTGCCTACAGCGAGTTAGAGAGCCAACTCAAAGTTCGACGCGCGAAAGTCGATGACGCTGAGGGAGAACTGGCGAAACTGGAGAGCGACGTCCAAGCGCTGGTTGAACAGAAACGGGAACTCCGTCCCGACAACGACCTGATCGCTTGGAAGCGCGCCTTTAAGGAATGGCCGATTATCAACGGTTTTAATCCTCACCTGAAAATCCAGTACGACTGGCCTGCGGATCTTGAACAGACTTTGGGAATGACAACTGTCTCCCGAGTCGATCGCTGCCGTTCTTGCCACGTCAACATTGATTCGTTCGGAGCGGGGAATGTTGGAAACTATCCGCAGGACGAGTACGAACTGCCGTTCTGTACCCATCCCAACGGCGATGTCTATCTCACTGCGACCAGTCCGCACCCTGTCAACAAGTTCGGCTGCACCATCTGCCACGAGGGGGACGGTTCGGGAACGTCCTTCCAATCTGCCGAGCACACTCCTCCGAACCCGGCGGTTGGCGACGAGTGGCACGAGGAGTTCGGATGGCACTCCAACCACTTCTGGGAATACCCCATGCATCCGAAGCAGTTCATTGAATCCAGCTGCTTGAAATGCCATCACGATGTGATTGAACTCGGAGTCAACGAGAAGTTCGGAGCCACGGCCCCGAAAGTTTACGAGGGATACTCGGTGATCCGTGACTATGGCTGCTTCGGGTGCCACGAGATCAACGGATACGATGGCACAACTCCCATCGGACCTGATATGCGGCTGGAGCCGCAAACGGAGGAAGAGGCTCGGAAAATTGCCGCCGACCCCAATTCGATCGCCGGGAAAATGCGGAAGGTTGGCCCGTCGCTGCGACATATCGACAACAAGACCACCCCCGAGTTCGTTGCTTACTGGACGGCGGATCCACAGCGGTTCCGTCCCGATACACGAATGCCGAAGTTCTTCGACTTGACGAATCAGCATGATGCCTTGGCTGGCGTTATGCAGCCGATCGAGTTGGCCGCGATAGCCAGGTATTTGCAGACGAAATCCCAGGATTTGGACATCCTCACACCTTCGGAAGGCTATGAAGCTAATGCCGAACGAGGGAAAGACCTCTTCAAGAAGCGTGGTTGCCTCGCGTGTCATGCTCGTTCCGGCGAGGAGTTTGCCGGGATCAACGCCGATTTTGGTCCCGATCTTTCACGCATACATGAAAAAGTGAAACCGGGCGCCGAAGGGTTCAACTGGCTTTACACCTGGATCAAAGAACCGACCCGTTACCACACGCGGACACGGATGCCTGATCTTTATCTTAATCCGTATCAAGAAGGGGATCAGACAATCGATCCCGCTGCCGATATCGCAGCATTCCTGCTGCAAGGAGAGCCGACCGAGTTTCCTGCTTTGGCGACTCCCCAAGCGTCAGTCGGCGTGAGATTGGATGACAATTTTACGGAAGAGGAGGCACGACAGATCGGACTGAGCGACGGCCAGTTCGGAGGCGTCCGAGTTCTGACCGTTTTAGGAACCGGCCCCGCTTCACGAGCCGAGGTAAAGTCAGGGGAGTTCTGGGTCGCCAGTCCCATGGAAGCTGATGACGTGATCACCCGGTTGAATGGCCAGGCCGTCACGTCCCCCGAGCGCTTTGAAGAAATTGTTTCTGCCGGAAAGTCCGGCGAGGTCGTCGAAATGACCATCCTTCGCGGAGGAAGGGAGTTCTTGCGGCGGGTGACGTTGTCGACTCCGCTCGAAGACTTGACCCGGCTTTTCCTATCAAAGTCTCTCTCTGCTGCACGTGTCCAGAAGGTGTTTGACGATCGGCACTACCCCGTGAATGCGGACATGTATGAGCCGGGGACAAACGTTGCCGACTTTGTCAAAGGGGATGAGATTGAGCTCGTGCCAACTTCACCTGATGAGAAGGTCTCTGAGGAGGAATGGCAACGACGAATGATGGTCTACGTTGGTCGGCGGACGATTTCCCGATACGGCTGCTATGGCTGCCACGACATTCCGGAATTCGAAACCGCCCGGCCAATCGGAACGGCACTCCAGGATTGGGGCCGCAAGGACACATCCAAGCTGGCGTATGAGCACATCCACGAATTCCTCCATCACCATGGTGATCCCGATGGAAGCAGCACCGCCGAGCGTCTGGAGCGCGCCGTCGAATTGGCCGAAGCTGGGGTTGAGGTGGATGAGGCGCAGCTGACCGAGGCCTATTTCTACAAGAGTGTCATCAGCCACGGTCGCGCCGGCTTCCTTTGGCAGAAACTTCGCCAACCGAGAAGCTACGACTACAAGAAGACGGAAACCAAAGGATGGGACGAACGCCTGAGAATGCCCAAGTTCCCATTTGATGAGCAACAAATTGAAGCGGTTGCAACCTTCGTGTTGGGATTGGTCGCCGAGCCCCCCGCCCCGGAATACATCTACAATCCGGAAGGATCTCAAAGGGACATCATTGAAGGCGAACGTCTTTTGGCCAAATACAATTGTGCCGGCTGCCACTTGCTGGAGTTCCCGAAAATTACCTTTGCGGCGAGTCGCGATGATCTCCCTTCGTTCCAGATTCCTGACCGGGATCGCGCTGCGTGGGAGCGGTTGTTGACGCTCAAGCCGATTCAGTTCGCGGACACCGGTCGGACGAACGATGAGGACGAAACCCTGTTCGAGATCATGGCCTATCAGACCGGCGAGGTCGATGAGGACGATCCGGAGTATCACGAGAAGTTCTTTACGCTCTGGAATCCTCACAATTTCGGCGGAGAAGAGGGTGAGGATGATGTGATTCTGCCACCATCTCAACCGATTGGGACGTTGGCGTCGAAGATTGAATCCGAGGAACCAGCTCGCGGCGGAGATCTCGCTCTCTGGCTGGCTCCTCGCTTGATCAACAATGAGCGGGGTGTGACCAACGTCAACGAAGCATGGCAAGCCAGCCCGCCCCCGTTGTATCGCGAGGGGACCAAGGTGCAGACCCCCTGGCTTTACGAATTCCTCAAAAATCCTGAGCAGTTGCGATACACTACTGTCATGCGAATGCCCAAGTTTAATATGGACGATGAGGAAGCCTTGTCACTCGCGAATTATTTCGCCGCGAAGGATCGGGAGCCGTATCCGTATCAGTCGATTCCGCAGCGGCAACGACCTTACCAGATTGCAAAGTCAAGTGATTATCAAGAGAACTATCCGATGGCGGATCAGGACTACCTGACAGCCTCCTGGCATGTTTTGAACCGCAAGGATTTGTGCAATAAGTGTCACTCCGTTGGGGGTGTGGAAATCACCGAAACCGATCCAACAAAGGTAAAGCGAGGTCCAAATCTGAGTCGCGTTGAGAAACGGCTTCGGCCCGACTACACCGATGTCTGGGTCTACAATCCGGCTTGGATTCTTCCTTACACATCGATGCCTGTGAATTTCCCGTCAGACAAAGAGTCGGTAGCGACTGAATTGTTCGGAGGAAGCAATCCCCGACAAGCGGAGGCGACAATCGACGCCTTATTCAATTACACACAACTTCTCGAGGCACACGGTCAGACCGTCTATACTGGCCCGGGTGATCAGACAGCTCCTGAGACTCCTGCCGAGGAAGAGGCCCCCGCCACAACCGCGACATCGGCGAACGACTCTGTGACGAACGATCGCGTGAGCGGAGGAGCGGAAGAATGAGATCGATGACTATGACAAATCGTTTTCTAGTCTGGGGCTTGGCCGGCGCCGTTCGGCTCGTCAATTCCGGTTGCGAGGAACGTCGAGAAGGTCTCGGTGGAGGAACCCGTTCTCCAGTGAAAGTCAAATTGCTCACTGAATCTGGAATCGGTGGGACTGGCGGTGGCGAAAAGGTCGTAGAAGAAGTCGGGGAAAAGATCACCACTTTCGGGACGTTGTCCGGGAAGATTAACGTCAACGGAATGCCCCCCAACTTGCCCCCTTTGGTGGCCCAAGGGCAGCAGATCAAGGACGCGGTTTGTGCGCAGAGTGCCGTGCCTGACGAGTCCGTCGTCGTTGGCCCAGGAAACGGACTCGCGAACGTCTTTATCTACTTGCGAAAAATTCCGAACGTTGACGTCCCCTCGGCACCTAGTGAAGAGATAGTTGTCGACCAGGTTGGGTGCAAATTTGTGCCCCATGCGTTGATCGCGCGAGTGGGCCAGCCGCTGAAGCTGGTGAACTCGGACCCCGTTGCCCACAATGTCGGGATCAGCGGGACGGCCATTTCGTTCAATCAAACGATCCCCGCCAATGACAAAGAAGGCCTAACGCTTGTTTATAATCGAGCGGAGCGGACTCCCGCGATGACGCGTTGCGACTTCCATGGGTGGATGCGAGCCTGGCAGATGGCAGTCGATCATCCTTGGGCCGCACTGACCGGCGAGGATGGAACGTTTACCATCGAGGGGGTCCCCGCAGGAAACATGGAATTCGTTGTTTGGCACGAGAAGGCCGGCTACATCGGCGGCAGCAGTGTCAAAGTCACTATTTTGGCCGACCAGACCTCGCAATTGGACCTGCAAGTGGATGCCAGCCAACTCGCGGATTAGTCGAGGTTTGTTGGTCAGTCGAGAAACCCAACTATGTGTGTTGAAATGAAGAAGTCCTCTCTCTTCAATCCGAATGCCTGCTTAGTGCTCGCACTCGCCCTGACGGTCGGATGCGCTCCGGCCCCGGATCGGACTCCCACTGACGTGGGGAGCGCCGGAGATGTGACCATCGATGTCGGCGAAGAAGCTCCTCCGGAAGAGCCTTCGGAGGATATGCCCGTAGATGAGGCTCCTGCCATTCCCGATTCCAAGCCAGTGGTCCAGGAAGAACCGGCCGCTGATAAACCTGAAATGAAGGCGGAGCCCGTTGCCAAAGCGGACAAGCCTGTGGCTCCCAAGGAGGAATCTAAGCCGGAGACGCCGAAAGAGGAGTCGAAGCCCGCTGCGGATCCAAACGCGGGATACACGGGTCCACCGAAGTTCACCGGCCGTGTTGTTGTGAAGGGGATGCCTCCCGAACTCGCTCCGAAGGTCAAGAAGGGGCAGAATGTGAAGGACGCCGTCTGTGCGGAGAACGACGTTCCGGACGAATCCGTCGTCACCGGAGAAGGGGGTGGCTTGGCTCACGTCTTTGTATACATGCGGCGTGCCCCGAAAGGTGATGTGCCCGGTCCCGAAGGGGATATCCCCGTGCTGGACCAGAAGGGGTGCATCTACATGCCCCACGCGATGGTCGCCCGCGTGGGACAACCGCTGCATATGAAGAACTCCGATCCAGTGGCCCATAACGTCCACATTACCGGCTTCACAAACAACTTCAATCAGACCGTTCCCGCGAACGACCAGGAAGGGATCAAGTACGAGTTCTCAGGAACCGAGCGTCAGCCGATTCCCGTAACTTGTGACTTCCACGGTTGGATGCAGTCCTGGGTTCTTCCAATCGACCATCCCTGGGCGACCGTGACCGACAAAGATGGGAATTTCGCCATCGAGAACCTGCCGTCTGGCGAACATCAGTTCGTGATCTGGCATGAAAAGATTGGATTCATCGAGAAGTCCTTCGATGTGACTGCCGCGAAGGATAAGGTCTTTACACACGAATTTTCTGTCGACGCTTCCAAGCTGTCGCAGTAACTCCCCGCTAACAGATCGAGGTTGTCAGG